>CAIYVS010000357.1 GCA_903929655.1 uncultured Bacteroidota bacterium
TGCACAAAATGTACAACATTCACATCTGTTGGGCTAGAAATAACAGCTCCACAAGACATAACCACCGCCATCATATACTTCATTAGGATAAAATGTTTTCTCAATTTCAGTTCCATATAGCTCTAACCTATCTGCTATATCATTCCGACTCCAATTATAGCCCTCCCTTTTCATATGCTCAATCAGTTCGGCGCACACATGCGGCATTATAGTGTCCAATGGGACTTTTTCTTTATCGATTTTAAAATCACATGCAGCAATAAAAAGCATATTAGCCTCTATTAATGACATGCTATATATTTCAGTTGGTACATTTTCTATTAGACCAACTGATACTCCATTAATAAATCGATATATCTCATTATTAAACTCTGGGATAGCGGGTGCTGATGTATATATCGTTCGTATAGAAACATCTGCATTAAATGCTTCCTTGGGAAGGATAGCCCCTATAGAGGAAGTTGTACGTATAGTACGCTTTGTTGTTCTGGTTCTACTGTCTGCATCGGTTTTTTTAGGTTTTTGTAAGTCATTTATATAGGCTGTGTGAAGAAGCCTTAGGGTAACAGGGCTTAATACAATCTCATTCATTGATGAGAATATTTCCGTTATCTCATCATTATGTCTGTTATACAGATCAATACCTAATAATTTTTGTAAATCATCTTCACCCATCCAAGTGAATATAGTAGGGTATGCAGCCATAAACCAAGTTGGACAATAATAAATTCTATTTTCAGCAACATTGCAAATATCATTACTTAATAATTCACCGATATGTGAAGCTTTATCCCATTTCATAATGTTTGCATAATTAATAAGCCAGGTTGTACAATCAATTTGGTCGGGAATTAGGAAATCAAATAGTATATGTTCAAAGTCTTTATCCATATCAATTAGTTCCAATAGCAGCTTCCAGTTTAAGATATTCTTCCATGCAGGAGAATTAATACCTAAAAGCAGATCATTTTTGTTTGCTATTTGGAATTGTTTAAGCGTCATTTGGAGATTAGCAGAGCTATAATCAGGCAAAATTGCATACTTCATTCTTTCAATATGTTGCATCAATAGTGCCATCTCCGAACTACTTGTAGTTGCTGCCGCTAACTTCATGATGTCACTATAAACAGCTCTATAAAGAAGTGTTATCTTATATCCTACAATACCTTTGTCCAAAAAACTATTCAAGTCAACATGATTATATCTTAATTTAAGTACGCCTAGACGTTCTAACACTTCTAATGCCTCTGTATTGCCCATTGCCAATCGTAGAAACTGCTCTTTCAATTGTGGCTTGCCTTTGTATAAGTTTACAGTTTGTTGAGGATTTAATGTCGCTTGTCCAATTCTCCATTCCCTTACATTGAATATAGTGAACATTATAATGATTGCTAGTATAATAAATACAACGGTTCCCATGTTGTTTATGTTTTTATCAATGTGAAAGTAACGTTTTGATTCAAAATAGCACAAATTTGCGCTAATATAATCCACTCCTTATAGCTCACTTTGGGTGTGGCAAAAAGCTATTACAGAAATGAGGCAGGTGTAAAGGCGTTTGGCAAGAGACTATATGAGATACGGAAGAAAAAAGGTATTACTCAAGAAGCTCTTGCATATGCTACGGATTTACACCTTTCTCAAATCGGTAGAATTGAACGTGGTGAGGTAAGCACCAGCATTAGCTTTGTTTATTTGTTTGCAGAGGTTCTTCAAGTTGAACCTAAGGAATTCTTTGAAACTGATTAGTTAATAAGCTTACCCATCTTACCCCTCCTTGGGAAACTCCTTTGTGAAAACACTCTCTATAACACTTTTATTTGCCTCATCAATAATTTGGTTATCGTAGTTGTCCAGGTAAATTCCAGTGATACGATTTCCATACTCATGACCAAGTCCTTGTGCAATAATATCCTTTGAATAACCTAGGGATCTTGCTATGTTAGCCCATGCATAGCGGGAATAATACGTAGTAACTTTTGCCTTGATACCACAGGTGTATGCAATACGGGAAATATATTTGTTGCAAGTTCTTATGCCCTGCAATCCCAATTTCATCAAGCGTGTAGGGTCTTTGAGGCCAACTGGAAGGATAGGCAATATATAGTCCATTTGGTTTTGTGTATTAGAATCATAATAATAAGCGAGCAATTGTTGTGCAACAGGGTGAATTTTAATTGTGTACATTTTCCGTGTTTTCTTACGCTTGTATACAAGTCTATCACCAACAATATTTTCCCCCTTCAGACTAAACAAGTCTGCAAACGAAATACCTATGAAGCAGAAGGAAAGCAAAAAGTAATTCCTATTATGCCATGTAGGGGTATCTGTCTCTATCTTGGCATTTATGATACCCTGCATTTCATTCACAGATAAAGCCCTGCTTACTGTTGCCTCCCTTTTAACTCTATAGTTGTTAAATGGATAATATTTGAGTTCTACTATGCCTTCCTTTATAGCTCTGTTGTATAATGCTCTAATTTGGCTCATATAATTGGCTATGCCATTTATGGTAATACCTTCGGATAACATATCATTAGTGAACCTCAAAAGGAATGCTGTATCAATGTTCTCAAAATACAGCTTTTTAGTGCCTGTATATTTTTGCAACTTGTTAACTGCATCTTTATACACTCTTGCATTACCCACACGTCCTGCCTTTATCATTTCGTCTATTATAGCCCTCCCAAATTCAATTACAGTGGGTATATAATACCAATTAGACTTGTAAATTACACTAAAAAATAATACCTTTGGCGTATGCCAAA
>CAIYVS010000358.1 GCA_903929655.1 uncultured Bacteroidota bacterium
CACACAGATATGAAAGCCGGATGGCAGACCAAAACATTTAATGATAATTATCATTTGCCACAAATCTGCATATACCTATATTTGCCGGGAATTTATTAACCACTCAAAATTTAAATAAATGAAAATAACTGTTGTAGGTGCCGGTGCTGTAGGTGCTACCTGTGCCGATAATATCATTCGCAGAGAACTGGCAGAAGAATTGGTACTTGTTGACATCAAAGAAGGTTTTGCAGAGGGTAAGGCATTGGACATGACACAAACGGCATCCCTGCTTGGTTTCAATACAAGGGTTACAGGAGTAACAAACGATTATAGCAAGACTGCCGGTTCAAGTGTTGCAGTTATTACTTCAGGCATTCCCCGCAAACCCGGTATGACCCGCGAGGAACTGATTGGCACAAATGCACGTATAGTTGAAGAAGTAAGCAAGAATATTCTTAAATATTCTCCAGATGTTATCATTGTAGTTATTTCCAACCCTATGGATACAATGACCTATCTCACACTTAAAGCAACCGGCCTCCCTAAAAACCGTGTTATAGGCATGGGTGGCATACTGGACAGCGCCCGCTTTAAATGTTACTTGCAGCAGGCTTTGAATTGCTCTCAGCACGATCTCCAGGCAACTGTAATCGGCGGACATGGTGATACTACCATGATTCCTCTTACACGTCTTGCCAGCCTCAATGGAACACCGGTTTCGAATTTACTTAGCGCAGAACAATTGAAACAAATTTCTGCAGATACAATGGTTGGCGGCGCAACACTTACCAAATTGCTGGGCACATCTGCATGGTATGCACCAGGTGCTGCCGGAGCGGCATTGGTGGAATCTATAGTACGCAACCAGAAGAAAGTTTTCCCTTGCTGTGTATATCTGGATGGAGAATATAACCAGAAGGACATTTGCATGGGTGTACCCGTAGTTATTGGCAGCAATGGCTGGGAAAAAATATTAGATTTCAAACTTAACACAGAAGAACAGGAGGCGTTCAACAAATCTGCCGAAGCAGTTCGTAATATGAACAGTGTATTGGATACCCTGGTACAAGCGTAAATAATATTTTTGCAAAAATGCCGTCTCAAATAAAATATGAGACGGCATTTTATTTGGACAATGACCCGCAAATTTATGGCCGGATTTTCTGTTGAAGGAGGCATCTTAACAACTTACTTTTCCACGTTCCAAACCAGCTTTTCAAGTGCTTTCTTATCAACAATTATACTGGCTCTGTACAGACTATTGACATTCCATTTCTTTTCTCTAGGGTTCCACCGTTCAGGAAGGGCACTCCATAATATTTCCTTGTCTCTGTTTACTATAAATATTTTAGCATAAGGAGGCCCCATACTAACAAAAAACGAACCATCCGGCAACTCTGTAACATTCCCACCCTGGTGAAATATCAGTGGCTTATTAGTGTCCGTCGTGCATTCATATTCCCATACTTTTTTAAGCTCTGTACCTCCGTCAGCAGGTTCTTTCATTACAATAACGGTAGGTGGTTTCCCCGAATCGCAGGAATTATTGTTAAATAAGTATAAATTTCCATTGTCAGAGCGCCTGATACTGTGTTGTCCACAAAACAGGCCATTCCCCTTCATAGGGGCACCTTCCTTATTATAAATTTCACCATAAGTGTTTAAAACGGTTCCTTCGGGGTATTTCAATTTTATTACACGGTCTAAATTTTTAAAGCTTAAATAAATTACACTATCCTTTTCATCAAAATAAAAAGAGTTATCGTGCATGTCAACTCTTTCTTTCGCAAAAGATTCGGGGGGATTATAATAAAGATCAGAACCCAAAAAATAAGATGAGGTTTTCCATGTCCATACTAAATTGCCCCTTTTATCGTATTCCAGAATTGTGCCAAAAGGGGATTTATAGGGCTGCGAATGTTTGCGGTTAACGTTTTTCTGGTAATAATGCCCTATAGTATACATGCTGTCTTTTAGCCGGGGTTTCCATAACATTCTTTCTTCTCCCAACACCATATAGTGCCCGCTACTCAATCTTGTAAACTCGTGATGATAATTGGCTATACTGTCTCCGCTTGTTTTCCCGTTATTAGGTCCTTTCCACAATGTGTCCCCGCTGTAATTCACTTCATATATTTGCTGCTTATAAATAAAAGTAATCGTGCCAAAAGATGAAAGTTTCAAGTCTCTGAACCAAACACCATTATCAGCTTTGTCCGGGAAAAACCATACCAGGTTCCCCTTCATATCATACATAGCCTTGTAATTATCCAGAAATACAAAAGCATCCTGGTATGCCTTTGCCGGCAGCAATACCCTTAAGCGCAATGCAGTATCTAAAACAGGGTTCTTCATGGTGCTGAAATGATGCAAAGCACTTTTTATAGTTTTTGAATTCTTAGCTGTGTATACTACCCGCCATGTATATTGTTTCCCGAAAAAGGGGACCTCAGTTATTATTTTATCTTCCTCGCAGGAAATTGTTTTGATAATATTTTTTCTGAACAAATCTTCTGAATGATAATTGCCATTAGCTATTTCAAGCTTGTATTTGTTTGTCTTTTCTTTAAAAGGAAATAAAAAACCTATCAGCCTGTAATTTAAGCTAGCTCCTTCCTTAGGAAGTGTTCTCGACCATAATGGACCGGAAACAATGAAAAAAACAAAAAGCAAACAGGCAATCTTATGCATGAAAAACGCGTTCAAATTTCACCTAAAATAAAACAGATGTCCGGGATACAAATATATATTTATACCCCATTTCTACAATTCCCTGTTTCTGCACGGTACATATTAGCCTGACAAGGTAACCTGCTTACACAATGGCTTCATAACAAAAAGCTCCGGGCCAATGCCGGAGCTTTTATAAAAATCTTATTGAGCAGGTAATTACCAAATATTATTTCTTGAGTTCTTAAACTCCTTGGGTTTTGCAATTGTAAACACACGCGATATATTGAAACCAAAATGTATTTGCCCCTGAGCCCAGCTATCGGTTGTTTCACCAATAAAAGTACGTTCTGTCATACCGTTCGAATTGGTGAAATGCAATTGGAAAACGTGCCCGCCTGTTTCTATATCAATACCAACCGACATTGAATTGTGTATATTATTAATGCTCTCTGTTCCGGGTATTACATAAAAATATTCTCCTGTCAATGCTATACGGTTAGAAAGCTTAATGCGTCCGCCAGCACCCAATGCAATAACATTATTCGAATTTTTGGAACTATCAATGAGGTTATAGTGCACTATGGTAGGCATAAATTGTAAAGAAAGCCACTGATTAAACTTACGTGCTATAAGCAATTGATTAGTAAAGTACAGCCTGTTAGAAAAATAGTAGGTCTTGTCTGCAGGAATAATGATCGGGGCCGGACCTGTATGTATAGAAACTGCCCCGAGGTAGCTAAGTGTAATAGGCATGCCATGGCCTTCCCTTTGCCTCAGCAACCTGAACTTTGCAAAACCGTCATCCTCAGAGTTAAGTGTGCTATGTCCCAAACCTACCATCAGCCAGTTCTTAATACCATAATCAAGTGCTATACGGGTAGTAGCATTATCCAGTCCAAAGAAATTTTGAGTACCCTGGCTTATTTGCCCAAACCGATGCGAAATGCGAAAATCCAGTATGCCCTGCCCCAGGCTCTCAACGGTTTGGGAGTTAACAATATGTGTAGCCTTGAATGTAGACATCACATAATGTGGCTTTTGCAATTTTGCGGGTGTTGATCTTTCCTGGTTCAAGAGCTCTTTTTCCAGATCGTTTTCAGAACTGTCAACTTGTGCTATTGCGGTAGTAAATATAAAACTTGCAAAAAAAAGCAGGTAAAAAGAGATCCTATTCATCAATATTTATGATTAATGCCACTCAAATTTATAAAATTAATTATTCTGGGCTCCGTTATTTATCCAGATCGTAATTTTCTGGATGTCGCAAGCTGCCAGTTGAGGCGCATTCAGAGGCATAAATGGTAATGAACCTGTATGTTGTATAGCTGGCAGGAAAATACCGCTCTGCACATTACGGAAAATACCGGAGTAGGTGCTGTAATCATAACCACTTGAGGCATTTTGAGCATGACAACTGGCATTAGTAGCGCAATTTTGTTGAATAATAGGATTGATGGTACCTGAAAAAGTAATATTACTTGTATCACAAGTAGTTACAGGAGGGGTAACATACAACTTATCTGCTTTATCATTATAGCAACTGCTGAAAACAATGAGCAGTCCGCAGATTATCAATAGGTTTCTCATCTTAAAAACAAATTTATAACTTATAATTAAATTAATAGCTTAAAAACAAAATCATCATATTCCGGTAATACTTCTCTTATTCTATTATACAGTCTGTCAACCTCACACCTGTAATATCATCCCCTGTACAAAAACCTATCACTTTCACTTTTTGACCTTTTTGTGCAGTAGCAGTTTTGTCTCTCATACTACAAATCACCTTAGCAATAGGGTCTCCGGTATCAAGTAACAACAAAACGCCTCCATCCTGGTTTTTATCAACTTCAACTACCTCACCGCTCACATTTAAAGCTTTATCATTGTTCTTTGCAAGGTATAAGGTATTGGCCTTACCTTCATCTGCACTATAAGCTTTATATAAGTCTGAAGCAGCAATTTTAATAATCTTTCTTGCGTCTTCAGGGTGCTTTATCGGCTTATTCCACATATATAAACCAGTTGCAACACCAACAATTACCAAAGCTAAAAAAACATACAATATCTTTCTTTTCATTCTAAACTGGTATACATATCAAAAGTAAGCAAGACTTATTATACTTCCGAGCAACATCAGGACGAAACGGGAATAATCAGGGATGAACTACGGGTTTTTGTAAAATATTACGATTTTTGAATTTTGTATTGAAGATTTGAATGAAAAATACATAAAAACAAATAATATATACTATACAGCTGGGAAACTACAAAATCAGGCTTATCAATTACAAACCCGCAAAAAATCTACCTGCAATTTCAATAGTCTTATCAATATCTGCAACAGACAAAGCAGTGCTGATAAACCATGTCTCGTAAGCAGAAGGTGGTAAATAAACACCTTCTTTCAGCATGGCGTGAAAGAACTGGTTGAATAAAGCATTATTGGCTGAAGCTGCTGCAGCGAAATTGACAACAGGCTTATCGCTGAAATGCACACTGATCATAGAACCTAATTGGTTGATAACATAAGGCGTTTTTGCGCCCCTCAGAACTTTGTCCAGCCCCTTATGCAGGTAATTCGTTTTATCGTCCAGTTCTTTATAAATAGAGGGATTTTCTTTCAAAGTTTTAAGCATCGTATAACCCGCAATCATTGCAATAGGATTACCACTCAATGTACCTGCCTGGTAAATATTACCCAAGGGAGCAATGTGCTGCATGATCTCTTTTTTACCTCCAAAAGCACCTACAGGCATACCTCCGCCAATTACCTTACCATAAGTAACCAGGTCGGCATTCACTTTTAATCTTTCCTGTGCCCCACCCGCAGCTAAGCGAAAACCTGTCATTACTTCATCAAAAATGAAGACCATGCCTTCCCTGTCACATATAGTCCTAAGTCCTTCCAGGAATCCGGCTTGTGGCAAAATGCAACCCATATTACCCGCTACAGGTTCTATGATTATGGCTGCTATTTCTCCTTTGTGTTCTTTTACTAATGCCTCAACAGCACCCAGGTCATTATAAGGCGCTGTTAGTGTATCTACAGACACACCTGCAGTTACGCCAGGAACAGTTTGTATATTAAATGTTGCCACACCGCTCCCTGCTTTTACTAAAAAAGAATCTGCGTGACCATGATAACAACCTTCGAACTTAATGAACTTATTACGCCCTGTATAACCCCTGGCCAAACGGATAGCACTCATGCAAGCCTCTGTGCCACTACTCACCATACGCACCATATCCACATTGGGAGCCATACTTTTTATCAGCTCAGCCATTTCTATTTCCAGCTCCGTGGGCGCACCAAAAGAGGTAGAGCCCGCTACTTTTTCTATTATAGCTTTCACTACAGGCTCATAAGCGTGACCCAATATCATGGGTCCCCAGGAATTGATATAATCTATATAACTGTTCCCGTCTGCATCATACATATAAGCACCCTTAGCGCGCTCCATGAATACAGGTGTACCACCTACACTTTTAAATGCACGCACAGGCGAGTTCACACCACCGGGTATACTTTTTTGTGCACGTTCAAATAATTGCTGGCTTTTTTTATAGTCGTAAGTCATAAGTTATAAGTCGTAAGTCTGAATAGTAAACTTATTTGTTTCATTTTCAAATTATCAAATTAAGCGATTAACCTTGCCGCGTCTTTTGCGAAATAGGTTGCGATCAGATCCGCTCCCGCACGTTTGATGCTGGTAAGTGATTCCAGTATAGCTTTATTTTCATCCAGCCAGCCCATTTTTGCAGCCGCCTTTATCATAGCATATTCACCGCTTACATGGTATGCACTCACCGGTATCTCTACTGCATTCCTTATCTCACGTATAATATCAAGATAAGCCATAGCAGGTTTCACCATCACGATGTCTGCCCCTTCTTCCACATCCATGATCGTTTCTTTTATGGCCTCCCTGCGGTTTGCATAATCCATCTGGTAAGTTTTTTTATCACCAAAGCCAGGGGCACTATCCAGCGCATCCCTGAAAGGTCCGTAAAAGCAGGAAGCATATTTGGCACTATAGCTCATAATGCCTGTTTTTGTAAATCCATTTCCTTCCAGTGTTTCGCGTATAGCGATAATGCGGCCGTCCATCATATCGCTGGGGGCAACAAAATCAGCACCTGCTTTTGCGTGGCTCACACTCATCTCAGCCAATACTTCTACCGTAGGATCATTTACGATCTCATTACCATCCACAATACCATCATGTCCATAAATAGAAAAAGGATCTAAAGCCACATCTGTCATCACGATCATTTCAGGACAGGCATTTTTAATAGCCTTAATGCTTCTCTGCATCAGTCCGTCTGGGTTCAATGCCTCTGTACCCTTGTTATCTTTCAGACTGTCCTCGCACTTAATAAAAAGCAATACACTTCTTATCCCCATGCTATACAATTCCTTTACTTCTGCTATAGTAAGATCAATGCTCATGCGAAAATAATTCTGCATAGAAGATATTTCTTGCCTTACATTGCTGCCTTCCACTATAAACAATGGCGCAATTAAATCCGCGGGTCTCAAAATAGTTTCAGCAACCATGGCACGTATAGCCGGTGATTGTCTTAAAATTCGGTTTCTTCTTATTAAATGCATTTTAAAAATTTTAAAATCGAAAATTACAAATCCCAACTGTAAACTAAGATTAGCGAAATCATATCCAGTCTCTTGGTTTTAAATATTCAAGCAGTTCTGCTTCCTTGCTTCCCGGCTCCGGGTGATAATCGTAATACCATCTTGCCCTTGGCGGGAGGCTCATCAGTATACTTTCTGTCCTGCCATTTGTTTTTAATCCGAATATGGTTCCCCTGTCGTGTATCAGGTTAAACTCTACATACCGGCCTCTTCTTATTTCCTGCCACTCAATTTCTCTTTCACCGTAGGGTGTATCCTTTCTTTTTTCTACTATAGGTAAATAAGCATTCAGAAAAGCATTCCCGTTCGCCTGCTGAAATTCGAACAATCGCTCTTCGTCTTTTTTATCTATTGGTCTAAGATAATCATAGAATACACCACCTATGCCCCGTGTTTCATTATCTCTGTGTTTATTAACAAAATACTCATCGCATTGTTGTTTGTATTTGGGGTATAACTCAGCGCCAAATGGCTCCATTGCGTTTTTAAGCGTGGTATGAAAATGTTTGCAGTCTTCCTTAAAAATATAATAAGGTGTAAGGTCAGAACCGCCGCCAAACCAGCAATCTAATCTCTTTCCACTTGTATCATACAATTCAAAATAGCGCCAGTTGGCATGCACTGTTGGCACATACGGGTTTCGGGGATGAATTACCAAAGATAAGCCACAAGCAAAAAAATCGGACTCCGGCACTTTGAAAGCCTCCTGCATGGCTTTAGGCAATTTACCCGATACCACAGAAGTATTTACTCCGCCTTTTTCAAACACATTTCCATCTGCTATAACACGGGTCTTTCCCCCTCCACCTTCAGCACGCTCCCATTTGTCTTCTATAAACACAGCTTTCCCATCCATTTGTTCAAGGCCTGAACATATATTGTCCTGAAGGCTGTGTATAAATGATATGAACTGCTCTTTCCTCTTCATTAAATTTCCACACTTTGGATTTTGGGATTTGGATTTTGGGATTTCCCATTATATTCTTTAACCGCATCTACAAAAGCTCTTGCGTGATCTACAGGTACATTCGGCAATATACCATGCCCCAGGTTGGCAATATACTTTTCAGTTCCAAAAGCGTCAATCATTTCTTTTACCGCTTTCTTTATTTCGGGGATAGGGGACAGTAATCTTGCCGGGTCAAAATTTCCCTGCAACGTTATTCTGTTACCACTCATTTCTCTTGCCATTTCCGGCGTAAGCGACCAGTCTATACCTAAACCCGCAGCACTGCTCCTGCTTAATTCAGGCAATGCATACCAGCTTCCTTTAGGAAATAATATTACAGGTGCAACTTCACTTACGGCATCTGAAATCTGCACCAGGTAAGGCTGTGCATAAGTCTTAAAATCTGCGGGGCTCAGCATACCGCTCCAACTGTCAAATACCTGAACCAGGTTAGCACCAGCTTTTACCTGTGCCTTCAGGTATAGTATAGTTACATCAGTTATCTTCTGTAAAAGCTTATGAGCCAATTCAGGTTGTGTAAAACAAAATTGTTTCGCTTTATCAAACGATTTGCTGCCTTTACCTTCTACCATATAGCATAACAAAGTCCACGGTGCGCCGGCAAAACCTATCAAGGGCACACGGCCATTCAATTCATTTTTTGTAAGTGCTAAAGCCTTCATTACATAAGATAGGTTCTCTTCAACATTATCACATACCAAGGCATCAATATCGGCTTCTGTCTTAACAACGTTTGGCAATAGCGGCCCCCTGCCCTCTTCCATCAGCACGGTCATCCCCATCGCTTGTGGCACTACGAGAATATCAGAGAATATAATAGCAGCATCCACACCTACCTGCTCCACAGGCTGTATAGTTATCTCACAAGCCAGTTCGGGTGTCTGGCAACGGGTAAAGAAATCATATTTTTCTCTGAGCTTGATATAATCCGGCAGATAACGGCCTGCCTGGCGCATCATCCAAACAGGTGGGCGATCCAATTTTTCACCTTTTAGTGCCCTTAAAAGCAGGTCATTCTTTAAATTATCCATCTATACTATTTTATACGTTTACGGTCTTATTTTGAAAATACTTTATGGCAAGTTCCAGCAACTCTTCTTTAGCGGGTTTATCGCTTACCACTACTATATTACTTGTTTTTTCGCTAATTGCAGAAGCCGTGGTATTACCGATTGCAAAAAAGATCGTTTTTTCATCTGCCGTATTTACTTCAAAAAAACTATTTACTGCACTGGGGCTGAAAAACAATATTGCATCGTATTTTTTTGATACTTCCTGGGGTGTAATGATGGTTTTGTAAACAATAATTTCCCTTACACCTATTCCTGCCCCTTTCAACTTTGCAGGTAATTCATCCCTGTGAATATCTCCGCAAAAAAACACGATTTCCTTTGCACCGGCTTTTTTAATTATCTGGTCAGCCAGCTCTGATGCATTATCTGCAGTGGCTTTTATCTTTTCCGCACCAAAATTTTCAGAAACTGTCTTTTGGGTAGCATGACCAATACAATATATTTCCCATTGGGGATCATATTTATCTTTATAAGCCGCAACAGCCTTAACAGCATTGTTGCTTGTAAAAACGATATTGGCAGCCTCCTGGTATAATGATACTATTTCAGATTCAAGACTTTTACCGGAAAATGTTCTTATTGAGATGAAAGGAATTATATCCATATCAATTCCTCCGGCATTCACTTTATCTATCAGCGATTGCCCGACCGGAACTGTACATAATATCTGAGCTTTATTTTTGTCCATTTCTGATACCATCCAATATGCTCTGCCCGCCATTCATCAGCATTTCGTTGGCTGCAAGGCTCCCTAAATTTGCAATATTATCCAGGCTCACCTGTTTCGAAATTTCTCTTTTCTCTTTGCCGTCCAGGCTCAGAATATTTCCTGTAAAGTTCAGAAGACCATCCTTTACCTGTGCCAAGGCACTTATGGGAGTGGAACAGCCCCCTAGCAGGGCCCTTAAAAAGTCTCTTTCTGTTGTGGCACAAATGGCAGTTTCTTTGTCGTGCAATGGCTGGCATGCCGCATAGCAATAAGCATCTTCTTCCCTGCACACCACCATTATAGCGCCCTGCGCAGGAGCCGGCAACATCCAGTCCAATTCTACCGCATTTGCAGGGCGTAAGCCTATTCTTTCCAAACCTGCAGCAGCAAAAATGGCGCCGTTCCAGTTATTGTCTTTTACCTTTTGTAAACGCGTATTTACATTCCCTCTCAGGTTCTCTAATGTATGATGGGGAAAACGGTTCAGCCATTGGGCTTTCCTCCTGATACTGCTGGTAGCTATTACCGTTGCTGCCCCCGGATTATCCAGGAAAGAGGCATCATGTTTGGGAACCAATAAGTCTTTATAAGAAGCCCTGGGCAGTACTGTAGCCTGTATGATACCCTTAGCCAGCTGGGTAGGCACATCCTTCATAGAATGTACCGCTATATCTACCTGTTTACTTAAAAGTGCTATATCCAGGGTTTTGGTAAAAATCCCCTGCACTCCGATTTCATACAACGGCGTTTTCAGGTCTGTATCGCCTTCACTTTTTATAAAGACCAATTCAGCCTTAAACCCATTTTCTGCCAATAGATCTTTTACCAGGGTAGCTTGCCATACAGCCAGTTCGCTTTCCCGGGTACCAATTCTTATAACCCTATCCATATTTTATGCTATGAATTCATTTATAGCTTCAATAAAGTAGCAGCCAACAACATCATTGCGGCGCATCTTTATAGCCATAGTGTTAACTATTTTCTGAATTTTTTCTTCAGAATCATTATTATTATACATCGCAACACGTTCTCCGTTATAATTAGATAATGGAAGGGTATATAACTGTTGCAATTTAGTTTTCACATCTTTGAGCATAGGCACATTTTTACGCATTTGCAGCCATCCCATAAACTCATCAATATGCTCCTTTATTATTTCCTGTGCTTTGGGAACCTCCGCTTTGCGCATCTGCAAAGTTTCATCTTTTATTTTAGATAATTCATCTACACCTACAAAGTCTACACCGGCCATATCCTTCACTCCAGCTTCCACATTACATGGAACAGACATATCAATGATCAGTTTTTCAGTTCCTTCGGCCAATTGTGATTTAAGAATAACAGGCTCCTGGGAGTTAGTGGCTATTACAATAATATCCG
>CAIYVS010000359.1 GCA_903929655.1 uncultured Bacteroidota bacterium
AGCACATGGTATTGTCCGTTAAGAATAAAGTTGATTGAAAAATTAGTGGTAAGTCTTAATGGGTCTTCAAGCCCCGTGAATTCCAGGTGATTACTTCCCATTACAGCTTTTAGTTTTTTTTCACCATAGTTAGTAACAGGTGCGCAGGTCACCTTTATTCTCGGATGCCCGTTCAGCGGTTCTATTTTTCTTATCAGCATCATCGGCCTGTAATAACGTTCGTATAAATGGAACCTGGGTGCAAAGTCCGTTATCCGGTAAGTACCTCCTGCTGATGTTACTTCTGTAATGATCACATTCGTATTCTCAACATAATACTGAACTGATGTGAATTCCTTTTCAGGAAGTATCGAAAATTCACCACCTTTCTCTTTATCAAGCAAAGCCCCGAATATAAAACCACTGTCAAAACGGGGCCAGCAAAGCCATGAGATATTAGTGTCTTTGCGAACATGGGCTATATAGGCACAATTACCAATGATGCCCGAATCATAAACGTGTTTACTCATTCAGTAAGATTTGTGTATGTTTTTTTTCCTTTTGTGTATCCCTCAATTTCTCCAGCAGGGAAATCACCATCTGGGGTGTATATAAATTATACTTTGCGAACGATGCCTCCTGCCCGATCTTTATCGTATAGGCTTCGTCCCTGTTCGCCAGTTCCCTGAACATATCCTCATCTGTAGTATCATCTCCGCAGGCCAATATAAAGTCATAGTGGTCCCTGTGTAATATTTTAGTGGTTGCAACACCTTTATTTATACCGTGGTCCCTCACTTCCATCACTTTATTACCTGTCACTATCTGCAAACCCAGATTCTTCACAAATCCTTCCAATTGGGTATAGAGTTCGGTAGCTCTCAATTTACCTTGTTCTTTATTTGCATTCCTGTAATGCCATGCAACAGAAAACTCTTTCATTTCAACAAATGAATTCACACATCGTTTCACGTAAATATCCATAATGGAGGCTATTTCATCCCTCCATTTCACAGATGACCTCACCTGGGCCTCCCAGATATTATCCTCAAGTCTTATTTTGGCTCCGTGTTCTGCAATGATATTTACAGGTAAATGTCCTAACCATTTTTCCAAAGTATTACTATCGCGCCCGCTTATAATGAACACCGTGTTCTTTTCGTCGTCTGCAAGGTCTTTCAGCAATTCCAGCAAACCGGCCTGGGGGGATGCCATATTGGGTAGTGAAGAGAAGGAAACTAATGTTCCGTCATAATCAAGAAGAAATAGCCTTTTTGATGAACTCCTGTACTTATCAATTATTAAATTGTTTGTTTCTGCGTCTATGAACTTCACTTCGAATTCTTTTTGTTTTTCTTTGATCCATTTTAATTGTGTGAGAAAATCTTCTGACCATGCATTTACATCATACTGCCGAATGCGCTGTTGCATGGTCATCAAACTTCTTGCCTGCTCAGCCTCATTCATTTCCAGCCCCTCTTTTATCCTTTCTGCTATTTCCTCTATATCATTCGGATTAATAATGAGCGCATCTGTCAATTCTCTTGCAGCACCGGTCATACTACTAAGCACCAGCACACCCTTCCTGTCTTTGCGGCTTGCAACAAATTCTTTTGCCACAAGATTCATGCCATCTCTGAGTGGTGTGATCAATGCAAGGTCGCAGACGGTATACATAGCTGCCAGTTCGTCAAACTCAAGATTGTTGTACTGGTATATTATCGGCTGCCAGTCTATAGTACCTATGCCGCTGTTAAAATTACCGATGAACTCATCGATCATTTTTTTTCTTTCTGCATATTTCGATATACTGTCCCTGGATGGCACAACCACCAGGATAAAGACCACCTTACCCATATACGCAGGGTGCTTCTTCAGAAAGAATTCAAATGCTTTAAGACGGCTATACACACCTTTGGTGTAGTCCAGCCGGTCTACAGAAAAAATGATCTTCTTATCTTTGAACTTGGCCCTGAACGAATCCCTGATCTTAATGACTTCATTTTTATCCCCCGCATCATTAAACAATTCATAATCAATACTTATAGGGAATACATCCACTTTAACGAG
>CAIYVS010000360.1 GCA_903929655.1 uncultured Bacteroidota bacterium
AGCCCGCCGAACGGGTTCGTTTAAAAGTGAAGAATGTAAAGACAATACTGCTAACAGGGCACGTGGACAATGCCGTTATAAAGGCAATTGAGCAAAAGAAGAATGGCGAGATCAAGTGCATTTACAAACCCTGGAACGAGAAAGAACTAATCAACCTGATAACTGAATAATTGATGGATAATGGTATAATTCTCTGCGTAGATGATGAGCGTGTAATATTAAATGGGCTACAGTCACAATTAGGAAGAGATTTTGGTAGCAGTTACGCTATCGAAATAGCCGAAAGCGGGGAAGAAGCACTCGCGCTGATCAAAGAAATAGTGGATGGAGGCAGCGACATCCCGGTTGTGATTTCTGACCAGTTGATGCCAGGTATGAAGGGGCACGAGTTGCTGAAGCGTATTCATGAGATAACACCTGCAACTTATACCGTTCTTCTTACCGGCCAATCGGACCTTGAAGCGGTAATAGACGCTGTGAACCAGGCCAATTTGTATCGTTATATGTCTAAGCCCTGGGAAAGTGAGGATTTGATACTTACCGTAAGAGAAGCTATAAAAGGTTTTTACCAGGACCGGCAACTGGCACAGCAGAACGACCTGCTGGACCGGCATAATAAGGAACTGGAACAGATAGTAGCAGAGCGGACGAAACAGTTGCAGGAAGAAATGAGGAAGAGCGACGAACTGCTGCTTAATATACTGCCCGAAGAAATTGCCATGGAATTAAAAGCCCGGGGCGAAGCCACGGCGAGGCACTATGAAAGTGTATCGGTACTTTTTACCGATTTCCAGGGATTCACCAACCTGGTCTCTGAGATCACACCTCAGGAGGTCGTGATGACGCTAAATGAATGCTATTCGGCATTCGATGATATTATTGGAAGGCATAAGCTCGAAAAGATCAAAACGATAGGCGATGCATACATGTGTGCAGGCGGGCTGCCCACGGAAAATACTACTAATGCTATTGACGCAGTGGCAGCCGCCATTGAAATACAGCACTGGGTAGCAAAATGGAATGATGAACGTGTTTCAAGAGGTAAGAAAAGATGGGAACTGCGCTTAGGTATTCACACCGGTAAACTGATAGCAGGGGTGATAGGGAAAAAGAAGTTTGCGTACGATGTATGGGGAGACGCTGTAAATATGGCCTCCCGGATGGAGTCGAGTGGCGAGATTGGTAAGGTGAACATATCGAAGGCAACTTACGAGCTGGTAAAAGACCGTTTCAATTGTATACCTCGCGGAAAGATAGAAGTGAAAGGGAGGGGAGGGCTAGACATGTACTTTGTGGACGGTAGTAATTAACGGAATAATTTGTTTTAAAATTTTATCCTGAAGGAAGTTTGCGATTGCTAACGAATCTTTAGACAGTTGCCTATGAGATGGCTGGCATTTTTTATTGTTATTATTTACGGCTCGCAGGCTTATGCGCAGTATGCCCCATCACAATTTGATCACTCTGAGGAAAAATACTATATGCTTCAGAGGGCCTTTGACAGTTCTCACCTGGAAGACATCCGCGATACGCTGGATAATATGCGACAGAGCATGAAAACCACTTTCAATAACAACATGGATACCTGAAAAACAAAACCTTCACAAGAAGACCTTTTTAAATTGTGATTTATATCAACACTCTTAGATTCCTAAACAGATTGTACCTGCTGTAACCTTTTTTGAAAACTGTAAAAATGTATGAGAAGGGAAAAGTTGTGAGTTTGTGTGAAACTGTTGGCCTCATGTCCAAGAACCTTCAGGTGGTCAGCTTCGACTC
>CAIYVS010000361.1 GCA_903929655.1 uncultured Bacteroidota bacterium
AGACCCTTCTGAAGTTGGGCTTTGCCCAGCTGGGACCTGCAAAATTGAAAGAAAACTGGTTAAAGCCAGTTTCAAGGACGGCACAAGATGATTTGGTTTTGGTGGAATTAAGAAAATAAAAATCGGTTTCTTTATACGTTTTTCAATTTCCCTGAACTGGTTAGATATAATGTCGTTGTAGTTTAATGCTATCATTGTTTAACCGCAAATAGTAATAGGATGATTCAAAGTTAATAAAACACTCAAATTTATTTTTGTAAAGATACAAACTTTATCAATTGCTCAAATTTGTTCAGCTATACATTAAATTATTTAATATTTAATGTATAGATTACTACAAATATAGACATATACTTACAAACCATATAGCATAAAGTCGTCCTCAGTTGATAGTAGTTTTCTAATAAAAAATATTGCTCGGCGGCAATCTCCGATTCCGTCGTAGCGGTTTGCAATCTTTAGATTGCAGTTTAAACAAACGACACGCAGCACGGCTTCATCTCTCCTTTGTCATACACAGCTTGCTGAAATAGGCCGGGTGATGTTCATGCCGCATTCGAAGTATAATGTTTAATAAGGCTTAACTCTTTCTCTTTATAAATCCGTTCTCTTCCAAATCATAATCATCCTGCAGTCCAATCCAGAACTTAGCCGAATTACCAAAATATTTTGATAAGCGCAAAGCAGTATCCGCTGTTATCCTTCTTTTGCCCTTTATTATCTGTGATACCCTTGTTTGAGGTATATCAATATCCTTAGCAAGCCGATAAGCTGAAATACTCAGTTCATTTAAAAACTCTTCTTTCAGCACTTCACCCGGATGTATATTTTTAAACCTTGCCATACCTTAATGTATAATGGTAGTCTATAATTTATCTTTCAATTTCAATTCATAAAAATCTGTCCTCCTGTCTTTCAGGTTTCTTACACTGCCATACATATGCAGCTCATTAAGCAGCGACAAGTCAACATCCGATATCAATACCATTTCAGTATTTTGGGTAGCCTCGCTTTTTATCCCGTTAAAAGGAAAAGGGAAATCGCAAGGCGTAAAAACAACAGACTGCGAATATTGAATATCCATATTGGCAACTTTAGGCAAATTGCCCACGCTGCCTGTTATAGCAACAAAACATTCATTTTCTATTGCCCTTGCCTGTGCACAGCAACGCACACGCATATAAGCATTCTGGGTATCAGTAAGGAAAGGCACAAAAAGGATCTGCATACCCTGTTCGGCAAGCAGCCGGGGCAATTCAGGAAATTCCACATCATAACAAATCAATATCCCTACCCTTCCGGCATCCGTATCATACACCTTCAGCGTATCCCCGCCCATTATGCCCCATGCCTTTGTTTCATCAGGCGTGATATGTATTTTCTCATACTGCTCAACATTTCCGTTGCGATGACATAAAAAACCTACATTCTTTAACGTTTTTTCTTCTATGGCAGGCAAGCTGCCGGTAATAATATTTACATTGTATTTTATCGCAAGTTCCCTGAACTTATCTTTTATTTCTGGTGTGTAGCCTGCAAGCTCCCGCATAGCATCAGCCTCCGGAATATCATTGAACTCAGCAAGCAGTGGCCCGTTAAAAAGTTCGGGAAACAGCGCAAAATCGCTTTTATAAGCAGATACCGCGTCAACAAAAAACTCCACCTGCGTAAAAAGTTCTTCCAGGTTTTTATATGGCCGCATTTGCCATTGTATCAAACCCAGGCGTACATAACTTTTAGCTTTAAATTGTTTGTGCTCATTTCGTTCATAATACACATTGTCCCACTGCAAAAGAGTAGCATAGTCCATACCAACACCCGCCAA
>CAIYVS010000362.1 GCA_903929655.1 uncultured Bacteroidota bacterium
CCTTCAAAGTGATATTCTCCGGATATACCCAAGATCCACCATATATATTCAACTTGCCATTGTTAAACGGTACAGTACTTCTACTAACATTCAATGGGTGGTGGATAGCCAAATATTCATCTGTATGCTCACATTCGGGTGCTTTTACATATTTGATAGTCGATTTATTATAATACGGGTTTGACATACTGTAATCTATCCAACTGTGCCCTCCGGTATATACTATAGCTCCTACCGTATATGTCAAAGGAACACCGGAAAAAAGACGCTGCTGCAGGTCAAGCATAGAATGTTCTCCTGCTGCATTTGCTCTGGAATAATTTATTGAAGCGGCATTCAACGAATATATATCGCTTATTCTGCCCTCCTTTATTGCCTTATCTGCATTCAGAACCGGGTCATTAGCGGCCGCATCTGGATTTTCGGTTATGTATACTTCAAAATCGTCGTTTATATTGTTATAATATGAAGGATATATCTTTGAAGTATTCGTGAATTGTTTGCCATTGTCAAAACCAAACGCTTTAATGTTGGAAATACCGGAATCATTTGATGAAAAAGAAAATTGTTCAGAATTGTTCACACCACAACAATCACTCGATAAAATTCCACTTAACAACAGTCGATCATTATTATGATTCGTAGGATCCTGATATGCATAATATATCTGCGTAAATCTTGAATTTGTCTTAGAACCATCCTGTATATTATATAAATTGATCCAATTAAAAGTGCCCATAGTGTGGGATGCAGGGGGTGTATATGATAATAAAGAAGCCTTGAAAGCAGTTCCATCCGAATCCGATCCACATATCAACACTTTATTGCCGGCCGGGTCCGAAAGATCAGGAACAACGCTGGTAAAAGTATGTTTATGTAAAGACATTCCTGTAGATAGTATATCATGATAAATAAATGTCAGGCTGGAACTGTATGTTACCACCATACCCTGTTCTTTGCCTTGATACATATATGTACCCACAGCAATTATCCTTCCATCTTGCAACTCACAAACGCCATGAAAAAAAGCGTTAGCATAGGGTGGGGCAAGATTGGCACTAAAACGGTCCTCTTCGTTTAAAAAATTACCATTGTGGTCAAAGCGGTATATACATGGAGAAAGGACAGAACCAGAAATTGTAAGACCATCTGCACCTGCTACAATAATATCCCCGTTCCTTGCTATTATCATGTCCTGGATAAAGTTATTTACATTGCTGGCTCCCCATTTCTTAGCCCATAGTATTGTATTATTTCTTACATGCAGCAGCAACATTTGGGCATCTATCATAACACCCGGCCAATCGCTATATACATATCCGGCAATAATACTCGAACCATCAGACAAAGGTCTTACAACTACTCCCACAAAATTACTATCATCCGAGCCTATGTTATAATCTGCCGTTTGTGCATGTGCAAAAATGCTTTGGCAGAATAATAGGCTACATAAAATAGCACGGCTGAACAAGTTTGTATAGTTTTTCATGCTTATGGCATTTACAATATCAGAATATGAGTAATCAAATCTCTGCAAGTAATGAGCTGATAAAAAGCCATTTTGGTGAATGATACTTTTTAAACCGTGAACGTTTAGTTTATGAAGGGGAACGTAAAGGTGAAGGTAGTTTATTAAGACTATTTAGCATGCGTTTTGGTATTACTCCCCACTAGCGCAAGTTCCGGCGCCTGGCTTTGTATCCAAACCAATACACCTCGTTCTGCATTTGGTACACCCATCAACAATAAATTAAGTACAAAGCCGTTTGCATCATAAATGCTAAAACATATATTTCTTCTATCTTTTTTCCTGCTTGTATCATTTATTTGTAAGGCACAATTAGAGGTATCTGCGGGGCCGGAAATAGGCTACCCGCAACTACTAAGCGCCCGGCATATACTTATTAATGCTGGAGAACTAAGCGCAGTACTACATGCGGGTATATGTTATAAGCTAAAAAAGACTAGATTCTTTCCTTCGTTTAATATCTCATTGGGCAGAGAAAGGCTGCCTCTTCAGGAATCCGGCAACAATATTGCGGCACTTCGCTTTAATAGCCTCAATATATTGCTGAATGAAAATTATACAGTCACTTTCTCAAAAAGTCAGCTATTAATTTACGCAGGCATCGGATTATCCCGATTGACAGAAAAAGGTGTCGCTCCAAGTGGCAGTGAAACAATACAAACAACCATTGATTCATCCTTAAATATAAGTAACCTCTTTCCAGCTATGAATATAGGCATTGAGTATAGTCATTTTGAAAATGCAGGCAAAACATTTTACTTGTCTGTAGGACTCAACTTTCAATACGTTTTTCTATATGAGGGCAGCAATACATACTATGTAACAGTGGCAGAACCTGGAAATAAAATTTATCATTACCAGTCAGCTCTAAGTGGCAGTTTAATATGTCCTGATTTTTATATTGCCCTGCCTTATAAGATACACAAAAAGACAAGTAGTATGTATTTGGATTGATGATTCCTTTCATCAAAACAACTCTAACTGATCACTCCTCCCTCTCACTTTCTTAGAAACGACCTCCTCAAAATTAGAAAGTGATATACCCAATAAGCGGGTTGCTTTGCCCTCAGGTTCTGTAGCATTCAATAATTGTTTAGCCGTATCACGAATCAATTCCAGGTCATTGCTAAGCTGCGTAAACGATTTGTTACGGGTGATGACTTTGAAATCGCTGTATTTTATCTTCAGCGTAATGGTCCTTCCTTTAAGTCCATGTTTTTGCAAACGTTCAGCCACAATGCTGGCTATCTTATCCAGTTCTGCATTCATTTCATCCCGGCTAGTCAGGTCATAAGCAAAAGTATCCTCTGCCCCCACCGATTTGGTCTCGCGGTGTGCTTGCACTTCCCGCTCATCAATGCCTCTTACTATCTGGTAATAAAATTTGCCCGGCTTGCCGAAATGTTCTGTTATTTCGTCAAGGCTTAGTTTTTTCAGGTCAGCCCCTGTATGCAGGCCCATGCTTTTCATTTTCTCTGCGGTAACCTTGCCCACCCCAAAGAATTTTTCAACAGGCAGGCCCTCCATAAAATGTTCAATAGCAGATGGACCTATAAAAGTTAAACCATCAGGCTTATTCATATCAGAAGCAATCTTGGCTACAAATTTGTTCACAGAAACACCTGCCGAGGCAGTTAAATGCAGTTCATTCCTGATAGCGTTTTTTATCTGTTTTGCAATTTCCAAAGCGGAGCCTATACCTTGTTTATCCTTCGTTACATCCAGGTAGGCCTCATCCAGCGATAATGGCTCAATGATATCAGTATACCTTCCAAATATTTCGCGTATTTTATTAGAAGCTTCTTTATAAGCAGCAAATCGAGGCCTGATGAATATCACATCAGGACAAAGCTGCAAAGCCCTTTTGGAAGGCATGGCCGATCTGATACCAAATTTCCGCGCCTCATAACTTGCAGTAGCAACAACCCCGCCCCGCCCTTCAGGAGAGCCTCCTACAACAATGGGCTTTCCCACATATTCAGGATTGTCCCGCTGCTCCACAGATGCATAAAAAGCATCCATGTCTATATGAATGATCTTGCGTGTATATTTTTGTTGCGACATAAAACACTACATCCCTAATTTAAGGATTTTGTTTCAATACCGCCGGCATTTAGTTTGCCTTATTACTTTCTCAGAACAAAGGAGGGAGCACTTTATGCAAATAATTTAGACTTATTCCTTCATAAACCGCTTCACCCACAAATCATTTACCTTAATAAAATAGATGCCCGGCACATAATGCGAAATATCAATTGTGAGTTGTTTATTATTGTATTGTCCCTTAAATACTTCCTGTCCCGGCAAATTGAAAATCTGCACCTTGTTGATTCCGTTGGTAGATGTTACAGTAATACTATTTTTAGCCGGATTAGGGAAAATATTTATTTGGTTTGCATTATTACTATTTATATTGCTCACAGCAAGATTAGCAGCTACAGTATCCAGCGAACACTCCCATAAGCCCCTTCCATAAGTACCTGCCCTCAATGTATTGGTGAGATTATGTATTTCCAGTTGTATCGTGTTTACATGCGGCATACCGGTCCCGAATAAATGCCACATAGTATCACCGTAGCTAAGGAAATAAACACCGGCTTCTGTGCCTGCAAACAGCCTGTGCGGAGGTTTGTTTTCATATATTGCAGAGTTTGTCCCAACATTTGGCAGGTTGTACGAAATATTGATCCAGGTATTGCCTGTGTCGAATGATTCAAAAATTTTCTGTCCCGCATCATAGTTTAGTGTAGTAGCCCAGAGGTGATAAGGATTAGAGCTATCCACAGTAAAATAGGACATGGTTCCGGTTGGAGGATACGGATCAGCGGTCCAATGGTTTCCATTATCCACAGTTCTTAAAAACCCATAGCCCCATTGGTTGAGAATGTAAACGATATTGGTATCTGAAGGGGCTATATAAAGGTTTTGTATAGGTGCCGCTGCCGCATTCGGTGGCACTGCTCCGATTTTATACCAGGTAACTCCCTGGTCCCTGGTTTTCCAAACATTTTGGTACCCTGTCCAGACAACATTGGTATCCTGTGCATCAATGGTTATAGGCGTTGTCCACGCGCCATACTCCCCATTAATATTTGTATATATAAAAGGCACCCAGCTCTGGCCTGCATCATTTGTTTTAAAAAAATCACCTGTCTGTGCAGCCTCATAATAGTTATTCGAATCAAGAGGATTTACGGCAGGCATCATACCATCGCCACCTATGCCGTAGTTATACATTTTATCACCCCTCACTACTCCCGAACCATTATCCTGCATACCCATTACAAACATCGATTTTGAGTTTGCAGCGCTGCTGAAACCGTATAGCTGGCTTATGGTCATATCGCCCGATACATCCTTCCACGTCCAGTAGGGTCCTGACAAATTATTGCACCGGTAAATACCCCCGTCGCAACCCACATACACCTCATTGTTCGTTCTGAATGCGGCCCAATGTATATCCACATGCATGAAACTACCAACGCTGGAACTGTTAGTTCCGGTAAAAGTACTCCCCCCATCATCCGACTGGTAAACATATCCGCCACCTACATATATCCGGTTCGGATTGGTGGGTGATACCGCCATGACATATCCATACCATTGCACAGCCTGGCCTGCAGCAGTAGCATTATCAGCCATTTTCGTAAACGACTGCCCATCGTTAGTGGACACGTAAACCCCGCAATTCGTATCAGTTGCACTGGGGTTTCCTTCCTCCATAAGATATACATTGTCAGGCGCAGCCGGGCATACAGCCAAAGTAACCACCTCGCCACCACCCATAAGATAGCCCACATTCGATGTAAGGTTATTCCAGGTCGCGCCACCATCAGTTGTGCCGTAAAAACCTCCGTGGCGTGTTCCGAAATATAAGCGGTTGCCACTACCGGGCCTCATTACCATATCAGATATCTCTTCGTTAATCGAATAAACAATGTTCCATGTATTGCCCCGGTCTGTGCTCTTATAAATATTGCTGCTCAAGTTGTCGGTTTTTGCTGCCGCATACATGATAGCTGTATTAGTAGGATCAATACAAACCCTTATCATTTCCATGCCATCACTCAGGTTAAATGTAAGGCCTGTCTGCGACCATGTATAGCCACCATCAGTGCTTCTTATTAAGCCGATAGACAGGCAACTCCAGAAATCCATATCGCCTGTAGCAGCATATATGGTATCGGGATGCTGTGGGTCGAGCACAATATCATCAATCCCAAGTGATCCCATTTGATCTGTTGTAGCAGTCCAGTGTGCACCGGTATCCGTACTTATCCAGAAGCCGCCTGCTGCTGCACCCGCATAAATAATATTGGGATGATTGGGATTGAAAGCTATACAGTGCACCATGCCAATACCGGAACCCGGCAATGAATTGCTGGGCCCCAATGATTTCCATGCAGGTGTATTGCCACCCGTAGTCTTGGCAGCAACACTAACAGGCATCGAAAAAGCATTATTAGGCATATCAATGATAGTTCCATCCGGTTTTA
The DNA here is from genome assembly GCA_903929655.1 of uncultured Bacteroidota bacterium. Classification (GTDB taxonomy): domain Bacteria; phylum Bacteroidota; class Bacteroidia; order Chitinophagales; family Chitinophagaceae; genus JABDGU01. The sequence continues at coordinate 6,025 of CAIYVS010000362.1, forward strand.
TACGGTTGGCCCATACATTCAGCCAGCGCATAAAATGCCGTTCATCACAATCAGTCTCAGCATCTTTATCGGCCTTTATATCCAGCCTGTCATAAAAAGGCCTCAGGTAAACTCTCGGGTCTTTTGAAGGATCATATACAGAAGAAGTCTGGGCATATGCATATGCACATGAAAATACCAGGATTACGAACGCAATAGTGTATTGAAATATTTTCATGAAGCACATTTTTATATAAGTAAAGAATAAATTTATGAACAAATATTTGGACTAACAAATATTTGTCCTCAGCCACCAGGCGAAAAGAGGAGAAGCCCGGCTTTTCTGCATTACTTTCATTTTCAGGTAAAAGAAAGTAATATTGCACATCAGCATATGAAAGTCATAGAACATTTAGCACAAGCAGACAAAACCATTATTTCGCTTGAGGTATTGCCCCCTACCAAAGGCAGGGGCATAGAGTCCCTGAACAAGAACCTGGACTTGCTCATGGAGTTCAAACCCGCTTTTGTAAATGTCACCTACCATAGGGCCGAACAGGTTTTTAAAAAACGCGCCGATGGCAGTTTCGAACGTGTCGAGATACGCAAGCGTCCCGGCACAGTAGGTATATGCGCTGCTATTATGAACCGTTACAAAGTAGAGGCTATCCCTCACCTCATATGCGGCGGCTTTAGCAAAGAAGAAACAGAAAACGCACTAATCGACCTTCATTTCCTCGGCCTTCAAAATGTATTGGCACTAAGAGGCGATGCCGCTGCAAATGAAAAATTCTTCAATCCCCACCCTCATGGCCACCGCTATGCAGAAGAACTCGTAAGGCAGATCGTGGAACTGAACCATGGCCGCTACCTGGAAGATGAGATCATGGACGGTATTAAAACAGATTTTTGTATCGGTGTAGCCGGCTATCCTGAAAAGCATTTCGAATCCCCCAATATGGATGTGGATGTGGAATTTACCAAGCGCAAAATAGACCTCGGCGCCGATTATGTCACCACGCAAATGTTCTTTAATAATGAGCACTATTATAACTACATAAAACGCTGTAAAGAACATGGCATGAATGTGCCCATCATACCAGGCCTGAAACCCCTTACCAGCAAGGGACAACTTACCATACTACCCAAAATATTTAATGTAGAAGTACCGGTAGACCTCTGCAATGAAATGAACAAAACCAAGAACGATGCAGATGGCGACAAAGTAGGCACAGAATGGCTCCTGGCACAATGCAAAGACCTGCTGAAAAACAAAGTACCCGTATTACACTTCTACACCCTCGGCAAACCACAGGTAGTGTATAATGTCCTGAAACAACTTTTTTAGTAGTTTGGAATTTGGATTTTACGATTTGGATTTTCACTTCGGTAAAACCCCGTAATCAGCCAGTATTTTGTGCACTATTTCCAGCCTTACCTTAAACCAGTCTTTGCTGCTATCAGCGTCCGGCACTTCAAAATTCTGTGAGAAGAAATAAGGATAATTGCGCTCATCACTCTTATTCATCGATTCCTTAGGCTCTTTTACCTTCATTATCTTTTCTGCAAAACCCGTCACCCAGTAAATATGCCTCCCCGGCAAAATCCCCGTACCCGTTTTGTAATAAAGTTTATACTCAGGTGTTTCCTCTTGCAGCATCATACTGCGCACGATGCGCTGGCTGCGCTCAGAAAAAGGTAATTCATAAAAATACATCCTTCTTATAAAGCCCACCTGCTCATCAGCCGATATTTGCAACGAACTGTCCAGCCAGAATTTATCAATACTATCCCCTATCGTCATATTGCCATACTTCACCGTGTCCAGGTAGTGCTGCATACGCTCCCGGCCTATACGCCGGGCTATCTCCTGGTAATAAGGCACACAACTCACCTTAAATGCCTCACGCATATTCATGTCCTTGTCCCATTCCGGCCGGCGTTTTATACTGTCCCATCTTATCACCAGTTGGTCGTCCGGGGCAACAGCAGTCTCCAGCGCTACCAGTGAATTAAATATTTTGAAAGTAGATGCCGGCGTAAACCTTTGCAGGCAACGGTCTTTATTATAATAATGATAACTCTCATGATTATTGTCCTTCATCATGAAACAGGCATCTTTAATGCCATAAGCTTCATAATATTTGCCCCATTCTTTATGTTCTTCTATCCTGGTGCGGGCGCAGGACGAAAGCAGGATAACAGATAATGCAATCAAAACTCCCTGGGGGCTGTTTAAAAGTTTCATTGTATGCTAAAGCTGGTAATTTAAGGCGCAAAGGTAAAGCAATGTTTTATGAATAGGCCATTGAATCTTCATATATATTATTAACTTTGAAGGAATGTAATTGTTAATCATGCCCTGGGATCCTGCTCTTTATAATAAGTTTAAAAAAGAACGCTTTGCGCCATTTTTAGACCTGCAAAAATTAATTGCAGTAAAACCAGGGCTTAAAGTTATAGACCTGGGCTGCGGAACCGGCGAACTAAGCCGCATACTGGCCGATAGCCTACCCGGCTGCGAACTACTGGGCATAGACTCTTCCGAAGAAATGCTCCGCGAGTCGAAGAACTTTGAAACAGAATATCTTACATTCCGAAAGCAAAAAATAGAAGATGCCATAAAGGACGACACAAAGTGGGACCTCGTTTTTTCTTTTTCTGCTTTGCAATGGGTAGACCATCACCGTGCCCTTATTCCTAAACTTATCCGCATGCTCAATAAAGGCGGGCAACTGGCCATACAAATGCCTTCCAACCACGAACATTTTACACACGTCACCATACGCGAACTCGCCACTACCTACCCCTACAATATTGCACTTGATGGTTGGGTAAGAGACGCCCCCGTATTAAGCATAGAAGAATATACCAAAATACTTTTTGACGCAGGTGGGCAGGACATCAATGTGTACGAAAAGATATACCCGCACGTTTTGGAAAATGCCCATGCCCTCGCAGACTGGACCTCCGGCACTGCCCTGGTTCCTTACCTGGAAAGATTACCTAAAGAAATGCACGATCCTTTTATCGAAAAATATAAAGAAGGCCTGCAGCGGCAATATAACATGAGCCCCGTCTTCTACCCTTTTAACCGCATACTCATGTCTGCCACTTTTTAGTCAAACGATTGGTTGCTGGCCGCTGCAATGTGTACCATGCGCTCATACTCTGCTGCCGTAAGATCGCTGAAGAAGAAGTGTATCGGGTCCACTTTTATGCCATTCTTTATTACCTCATAGTGGCAGTGCGGGCCTGTACTTTTCCCGGTATTGCCTATCCAGCCTATCACCTCACCCCGCTTCACCCGCTGGCCCACCCTTACCTTTATTTTAGACATATGGCCGTATAGCGTTTCATAGCCATAACCATGATCTATCACCACATTATTGCCATAACCACCCGCATCATACTCAGCCGTGCTCACCACACCATTGCCCGTAGCATAAATAGGCGTACCGATGGGCGCTGTAAAATCCAGCCCCGTATGCATTTTTACTGTCTTATATATAGGGTCTATACGATAACCAAAACCCGATGCTATATAATTCAGGTTCTTATCACTCACAGGCTGTATGGCCGGTATGGATTTCAGCATTTCTTCTTTCGACTTAACAAGATGCTCCAGCGTATCAAAGGAGTTCTTCTGGATGCGTACCCGATGAGACAGTATTTCTATGTTCTGTTTTATATTCCCCAACATTTCTTCCGGGGTGATATAGGCAAACTGCCTGATGTCCAGCTCGCTGTACTTTTTACCATAGCGTATGCTATCAGGTATAGGTGCAGCCTCAAACACATTGCGGTATATGTCGTTATCCCTTTTTTCCAGTTCCGCAATTGCTTTATTTAAATGGTCTATCTGGCTTTGCAATGGTTCATACTGATCGCGCAGGTTGTTTACATCCCCCTTCATCATTTTTTCCTTTGGCGAATCCAGGAAGCGATAAGCCACGGCCAGCACAATAGCAGCCGTAACAAAAGAAGTAGATAAATAGCCCAATATCTTCATAAAGCGGGCACGCCAGGAAAGGACGAGTTTCTCGAACTTATGCGTATCCGGATTGTAGAAATATTTTTTTACTCGGGCCAAATGTAAAATTGATGTGCAAAATTAGTTTTTTAGGTCTATTTATTATCCTAAAGTTTGAGGGTTTAAATTGTTAAGAAAATAATATGTATCCAGCTTACAGTCTTTTATCACCGTCTCTTGCCACGCTCGCTTGTACGTTCAGCAATTCTACTCAAACAACATGTAAAAACATAAATACGACTAGGTATAAAATTACAATTAGTTTCGCCGTTCATATTGCGAGGTAGAGCAGCGACAGCTCGTGGGGCTCATAACCCGAAGGTCATTGGTTCGATCCCAGTCCTCGCTACTAAAAGGTCACTCTATGGTGACCTTTTATATTTAACACAGCTTAAAAATTAAATAGTAATTTAGCTTTACACGGTTATAATTATCAGAGTTCAGTCTATTTTAAAAATTGAATACAAATTTTAATGAGTAAAGCAAAAACCCATTCTATGGAAAGATTGGTTTCGTCCATCTTAGAAACTAACCTTTATTTTCAAAACCAGGCACAAAAACAGGTTAATATTGCTCTAACTTTAAGAAACTGGATTATAGGATATTATATTGTTGAGTTTGAGCAAAATGGGAAATTGATTGCAGAATACGGAGAGGGGCTTATTGATAATCTCGTCTCAAAATTGAAAAGTAAAGGGTTGAAAGGATTTTCTGCAATTGCTTTACGAACCTATAGAACATTTTATCTTGTTTACCCTCAAATTCAACAGACAGTGTCTGTTGAATTGAAAAATGTAGGATTTAATGGCTTAAAATTAACAAAGCCGACTATTGTGTCAAAGAAGGCTTTAATCAATTCAGAAAAACAAAAATATAAAATAGATATAACGCTATTAATAGAACGGCTTAGTTATTCTCATTTTATAGAATTATTAAAAGCAGACGATGACTTAAAAAGGTCATTCTATGAAAATGAAGCAATAAAAAATAACTGGAGTGTTAGAAATTTGAAACGCGCAATAGATAGCCTGTTATATGAACGTATTGGCTTGAGCAAAAATAAGGAAGCAGTTATTCGAAAATATTCAAAAGGAGAAAAATTAAACCCAGAAGAAATTTTTCGAAATCCTTATATCCTTGAATTTCTTGGATTAGACGAAAAGCCCGCATATAATGAAACTGACCTAGAGCAGGCAATCATTAATCATCTGCAAACTTTCCTACTTGAAATGGGTCGTGGCTTTTGTTTCGAAGCACGCCAAAAAAGAATTACATTTGATAACAAACATTACCGGATTGATCTTGTTTTCTATCATCGAATGCTGAAATGTCATGTATTGGTTGATTTGAAACTTGGTGAATTTACTCATGCTGATGCAGGCCAAATGAATGTTTATTTAAACTATTATAGTGATAACGAAATGGCGGAAGATGATAATCCTCCAATAGGGATAATTCTATGCGCCCATAAAAACGAAAGTTTAGTAAAATATGCAACAATGGGACTACCACGTCAAGTATTCGTATCTAAATACCTCATAAATTTACCAAGCGAGAAAGAACTTACTATGATTATTACAGAGGAACAACGGAAATTGAATAAATGAATTTAAAATTTGACTTATCCCATTCTAAAGGTTATACAAGTGGCTCTCAAATAGCGAGAGTTCTTACAGAATCTTGGGTTAAAACAAATGCCTTTTGCCCCGCCTGCGGAAACAATATTTTAAACCAATTTAATAACAATAGTCCAGTTGCGGATTTTTTATGCTCAGAATGCAAGTCGGAATATGAGTTAAAAAGTAAAAAAGATTCATTTACCACCCGTATTGTTGATGGTGCATATGAAACAATGATAAAAAGAATTAATGCAGATAATAACCCTCATTTCTTTTTTCTAAATTATTCATTAAAAAATCTTGAGGTAGTAAATTTCTTAGTCATCCCTAAACATTATTTTGTAAATGATATCATTGAGAAAAGGAAACCACTCAGTATTACTGCAAGAAGATCGGGATGGACAGGCTGTAACATACTTCTTCAAAACATTCCTTCATCAGGGAAAATTTATTTAGTTAAAGATGGATTATTACAAAACAAAAAAGCAGTCCTTGATTCTTGGTCTAAAACATCATTTCTCGCAAATCAAAAAAAAGAAAGTCGTGGGTGGACAATCGAGATTCTAAAAATTGTTGAAAGTATTCCCAACAAAAACTTTAAATTATTCGATGTTTATAAATTTGAAGGACATTTAAAACAAAAATTCCCCGATAATAATTTTGTGAAAGATAAAATCCGGCAACAACTTCAGGTACTTCGAAATAGAGGAATACTGGAGTTTAAAGGAAATGGATTATATAAAAAGATCTAACTCTTCTTTCCAGAATTCTGCAATTTTCCCATCCCTAAATTTAATACCGATCATTGGGTCATCAGGAAAAGTTTGACAACAGCCACCATCATATTCAAAGTAAGTAACTATGCCAATTCTACTTGAATACTTCCTGTTAAAGGTATCATCATCATTTGGATTATCTAGTATGCGTACTGTATTTCCAATTTTAAAAGGAGCACCCTCAATATCATAATGCCGATAAAATGGTTTCAAAATCGTTGTAACAATAATTTTATCTAATAGCCTTGTATTCATGATATGTCGAATTTACAAAAAAAATGTTAGTCCCGCTAGCCCAAGTCTGTTGCTTTTTCAAGTCCCAACTGACAGGACAGTTAGCTAAGCGCTCCATCCCATGCTCGGCGAAGTGTTCTTTCACTTCGTCGTTTTGGTCGCAAATCTTAAGATTTGCCTCTTACAATTTGTTCCACATATTCGGAACGGCATCCCGAATACAGAGATAATGCTCCGTTCTGCGAACTGCCTTTGAAATAATGAAGCCCCTTGTTCGGCATGTTCAGAACAGTATCCCAAATACAGAGATAATACTCCGTTCTGCGAACTGCCTTTGAAATAGTGAAGCTGAATAACCTCCCCTATTGAGAGCAGACTGCAAGTTAACAAGCACAGAGATCTGGCTCAGGGCCAAGCTCCTCTTCAACATCCAACTGGCGCGAGAGTTAGCAAAGCGCTCTCGTGACAAACCCATACCTCCAGTCTCCCGACTGGCATTCAAAGAGAAGTAGCCAACATTCTTTTGCCTTTGTTGCTCGCATAACCAACAAATATTACCCTCGCAAACCCAAACTGGTTTAAGTCTTAGCGCAACGAAGCTCATGAAACCTTCTCACATAACTTCACCCTCTCCTTTGGAGAGGGCCGGGGTGAGGCTTTACCACTCCCCAACTTATCAAGCCCTCAACCAATCAACAATTCAACTAATATCTTCCAAAATCCCCCATTTTCTATTTAACATAATGTTGCTTTTCAAAACGTACACTAAAAACCCCTCAAACCCGCGCCAAACCTCAAAACTTTTTTCTATGACACGGCACTTTTAACCGTATGACACGGCGAAAACTGCCGTATGACAGATTTTCGATTTGGAGCAAATACTCCTTTCTCCCGACCTTTGTCCCAAAATTTGAACCGTATCAAAATGAAACAAAAAACACACATCAAAAAGCACTTTTAAAAAGCTCCAAAAACACTTCGTAAAAGTCTGCTCTGCTTCAATTCGAAAACAGAATCTGAAAATCCGCACAGGCACATTTTTGCTATTCACAACTGTACTTAGTTTTATCAGGGTCCAGAAACTTGCCTACATAAAATTGCCTAATAGTAAGAAAGCAAAACGCAGTGCCCCAAAATCGGAGTACCCCACGTAGCACGCAGCCAAGCTATCCTTTAGGCACGCGGAGCGATTTGCCTAAAGGTGGCCTTTCTTTGGTTCGTTTCTTTGGCCACCCAAAGAAATGAACACTCGCGATAAGAAAAGCTGATAAGGCTTAATCCAGACTGTCCATTTTCATACAGCCTTGACTTTTTGGTTCTGGCGCCCGTCCCGCTGCTGCGGGATGTCAAGACAAAAGAACAAACAGAAAGAACAAGTTGAAAAATGTTGTTCAGTTTAATAATCACTCCCCCAAATTCCTAATTCCCCAGCCGCGAAGCCCTCATTGAAGCAAATAAAAATAATTAACCAATCAACCTTTCAACTATTCAACTATTCAACCAAAAAATATGTACCAGATCACAAGGCAACACATCTACGCCCAGGCCCGCGATGCCTACTTTCACGGCGGCCAAACACAAAAAGAAATAGCAAACGAGATCGGCATCACAGACCGCACCCTTCGCAACTGGATCAAAGAAGGTTGCTGGGACAGGCTACGCCAAAACGCCAACATCGCCCCCGCCGTCATGATGGATCACTTCTGTTCACAACTCGTGCAACTGCAAAACAAAATCGCTTCAAGGCCAGAGGCAAAACGAGTACCCAAATCCTCAGAAGTAGAAAAGCAACGCAAACTCCTCAACTGCATCATCAATATGCAGAAATACCCATTCGACACATTCAAGGCACTTGCATACGGCATCACACCCGTAAGCAGCCTCGTACCCTTCACAGAAGAAAAGGAAAAAGAGGAAATTGAAGAACCCAAAATAGACACCGAAACATCCCTAAGCGGAAGGTATATAGCCTTCGAAGGAAGAAAAGCGGAAAAA
>CAIYVS010000363.1 GCA_903929655.1 uncultured Bacteroidota bacterium
CTGTGCAAAAAAACTTATTGGACTTGAACCAAGTACTATTGAAAATGAACAGCTTTTGAATTAGTATAAAATACTGTAATGCTCAAAAGCCGCTATTGTAGCGGCTTTTTCATTTTATACACATAATTATTACCTGTGTTCCGAAAAATCAGTAAAGGTTTTTCCATCGTAGGTGCATAAACCCATGCCCCTGGTGCCGAACCAAAGTTTGCCCGATCTATCTGTTGTAACACTAAAAACCGCCATGTTACTAAGTCTGTCTTTTCTTGTAAAGTTTCTAAAATCTTTCCCATCATAACACCATACTCCTCCCATGGTTTCCCTTCCTATCATATCGCCAAACTCGGTGCCGAACCAAATATTTCCAGCCTTATCTTCTGCCATAGCATTGATACAGCATGAGTCAAATATCCCTTTCTGTGAAACATTGGTAAAAGTTTTTCCATCATAACGGCACACACCATGATCTCTTCTGCCGACCCAAATGTTCCCGGCTTTATCTACTAAAATAGCACCAAACCATACCTCGCCATTTGGTTTAAAACTGGTTATGGATTTACCATCAAAACGGCAGAGGCCCTCAAACCAGGTAGTAAACCAAATGTTTCCATTTTTGTCTTCTTTGATGGAAGTTACCGCATTAAGGTGGAGATCATTTTTATTAATGACACCGTCATTATGTAAAAAATGGATAAAGGACTTTCCATTGTAGCAATAGACCCCGTCATTACTTGTAGCGAACCAAATTTTCCCGGTTTTATCTTGTAACATAGCTTCAAAACTGGCCGGGGTTTTCCCAGTGAAGGAATCGAAAGTGTTGCCATTGGTAACAGAGATTGGAATACCGGTAAAGGTTTTCCCATCATAGCGACAGAGCCCGGCATTTGTGCCGACCCAAATGTTCCCGGTTTTATCTTCTAAAATGGAGTAAACACAATTACTGTTCAAACCGTTGTTCTTTGTATAATTAGTGAAGGATTTCCCATCATATCGAAAAACTCCCGCCTCCGTAGTGCCGAACCAAAGGTTTCCTGCTTTATCCTGCAGCCCACAGTGAACATTACCATAGACGCTATCGTAGTGTCCCCGGAAGGTGGAAAAATTGAGTTTGGTCTGTCCCACTGAGATTGTTTTTGTTTCATCACTAAGCGAATGCTTTGGGGATGTGTTGTTTTGTCCGTTGCAGGAAGTGATAAAAAACAATGATAAGAGCAGGGAGGAAAATAGCTTCATTATTTGAAGTTACAGTTATTGTATGTTAGGAAAATGTTAGATTAAAGTGTGTGCAAACTGTATATAGAAATTGCGTGATTGACAGCGCATGATAATCCAATTGTAACATAGACCTATGACATGGCGTTTAAACCCAACCTAATTGTATTTTAACCAATCAGCAAAGCTTTTATTTTGGCAACAACATCCTAAGATAAATGCGGTAAAACAAAGTATTGATAATTATTAAGTTATAGTTTTGTGTTTTACACTTTTTTACTATTTTGTAATTCTGTTACAATCTTATTCATCACAAAAACAAATAATCATGGAAATGAAATTCCCCGACATCATCGAGATCCTCAAAACAAATCTCCCGGCTGACAATATGCCTGAAATATTGTACGACTCGCCTGAAACGAACTCTGAGTACAATGAGAAAAGACAGATATTCAACACGTATTTTCAGTTCCGGCCCACGGCTATGGTATTTTGCACCAATACAGAACAGGTTGCAGACCTTATAAGGTGTCTTAAAAAATTTAATTATAAAGGTGTTTTCAGAGTGCGTTCGGGCGGGCATGACCATGAGGGCGAATGTACAGGAACGGATGCGCTGGTAGTTGATCTGTCGAAAATGGTGGATGTTATTATTCGCCCGGAAGAGAGTTATGCTATTATACAACCGGGGATAGAATTTATTGACCTGATAACGCAAATGAATGAAGCGAATGTGGGTTTGCCACATGGTACTTGTTATTCGGTAAGAATAGCGGGATTCACGTTTGGTGGTGGCTGGGGCCCGTGGACGCGACTGAAGGGCATGGGCTGCGAAAGTCTGGCAGGTGCGACCATTGTACTGGGTGATGGTTCTTCTAAAAGGATCATAGATAACAGGCTTATTCCCAAGTTTGAAGGACAGCCTGTAAAAGACCTGGGCGAAGATGACCGCAAATTGTTATGGGCTTTACGTGGCGGTGGGGGCATGAGCTATGGGGTGGTAACGGAACTGATCTATAAAACATTTCCTCTGCCGGACTATACCACTAAGTTTACGATATCATGGGAGCAGGGGAATGATATTCCTCCGGCCATAAACATACTTAAACGTTGGGAGGAACTGATAGGCTATAATGAAAATTATGACTTGCTGGGTACTAACCTGAAAATAGTGGCGAAACCAAAAGATGATACTCCCGTTGACAAGTCTTTGCATAATTGCTATTTCTATGGCTACTATATGGGGAGTAAAGACAGGTTTGGCAGCCAGGCGGCATTTGAAGAAAACCTGAGAAGAATTATCATGGTGGAATGGTTCCTTGAAAGCGAATACGGGCGTTATGGAATAAAGTTTGAGGATAAAATAGAGGAAGTATTATCGTATAATTTAAATGATAGCACGGCAAATATGCTGAGAGGAATGAACGACAGCAATAAACGTGCATGGAGCAGTTTTTCCGCCTGGGACAGGGTAGTGGAATGGGATACGCAGCAGCATAAGAGCCCGGTATTGGAAGGGTTGTATAATACCAGTAATTTGCCCAAACACTTTGAAGCCATACCTCCGGAAATAGATTTGCCCGCACCGCATAAGATAACATCGAAGCTGGCAATGGTAAACGAAAATGAGGAGATACAGGATGCGCGCAGAAGGAAACTGATAGAGAGCCTGGAATCTCACCTTTTATATACGGAAGGGGCGGACCAGGGCCTTAGCACCTATTTTACGCTGGGCGCTATTACAGGCCAATATTATAAGGATTATAATTACGGAGAAAACGAATTTCCAAATGGCAGCGCTTTTCCTTACAAACGCTGTTTCTACACTGTGCAGTACCAGGCCTGGTGGGACTCCACGAAAGACAAGAACCCATTGGTGCAACCATATGTGAACCGCGCAATGGACTGGCTGGAAGTTTGCCGCAACAAGGAGATACCTGCAACTTACGGGGCCTTCATTAGTTTTAAAGATGATAGTATCCCAACCAGGGTCTATTTTCAGGAAAGCTATGAAAAGCTGAAGGGAATAAAAGAAACATATAGCCAGGACCCAGACAATATGTTTAGCAGCCGTAAGACGATTATTTAGCTTAAGAAATATTGATGTATTATTCTTTGCTTATCCGGGATGTCGTTTGGCATCCCGGATAAGTTTATGCA
>CAIYVS010000364.1 GCA_903929655.1 uncultured Bacteroidota bacterium
CGGGTGCCCTCCGTGGCCTGTTTGAGCTCGATTTCGTCGATGCGCGCCTCCCAGGTGGTGGCGGGCGTCTTTTGATTGGGCCACCAGGGGTGCTGCGCGCCGGAACTGAGCCAGACGTTCTTTTTCTTCGAGCGGATCGGCTTCTGCTCGCAGCAGGAGAACCTTCGCGACGAGAGCGTAGTGTGACCAGCTCGAATGATATGCAAGTTTTGCTGGAATTGATGGAATGGATGCTTCTAAAAAATGCGAACAGGGGCAGTCATTCTGCACTCTTCTCCCTTACCTCCTCCATCTTGCGTTCCAGCATCTCCTTGAGTTCGTCGCCGGTGAACTGGTCGAGGTCGACGAGTCCGAGCTGCGAGCAAACCTGTTCCCGCGTGACGAACTTGCCCTTGATCCTGAGCCTGCTGTCGGCGACCTTCTTCCTGCAGTCGTAGCTGACCTTCTTCCTCCACTTGCGCATGCGTCTGCCTTGGGCGATGCCATCAACAGCGCATTTGGCTCTTTTGATGCACTGAAAGAAAAAATGAATACTGCAGGCGCCACCCGTTTCGGCTCCGGCTGGGCTTGGCTGCTGGTAAAAGATGGTAAACTGGAAGTATCTTCTACGCCTAACCAGGACAATCCATTAATGGACATTGCAGAAGTAAAAGGCACGCCTATACTTGGTATAGATGTATGGGAACATGCTTACTACCTGAAATATCAAAACCGCAGGCCTGAATACCTCGGTGCAATCTGGAATGTAATTAACTGGGATGCAGTAGCAGCAAAATACGAGGCTGCACTTTAATCTGATTTTCTTCTATAAAAAAGGCTGCACTTATAAATGCAGCCTTTTTTATTTTATCCTATCTTAAAATGCGGATTATAAATAATCCCGAAGGGATTGCCCCATGGGTCCTTTACAGCAGCAACAATAATTCCTTCGCCCACGTCTGACGGCTTTTCTAATTCAGTTGCGCCAAGTGTCATTAAGTCTTCAAACACCTGGTGAACATCCTCAACCCCCCAGTATACAACCATGCTATCGGCAATATTATTTGCATTGGCTTTACCGGGTTGCAGGCCCAGCTCATAGCCACCTACATTAAAACCCACATAAAAGGGCTCATCAAAATAAGGTCCAAAACCTAAGACCTTAGTATACCATTCTTTTGCTGCCTGAATATCGGGAACTTTATACCCGACTGTTCTCAAGCCAAGGAATTTTGTTGTCATTTACTTAATTTTTAAGGTATTAATGGATACCAAAATAAAGCCCACCACCAATAATAAGCCCACCGGGTGACCATTGGCGCACTTTGTCTGCCTGGTTCTGGGTTATGGGGTCTCCCGATATTTGTTTGAAGTCTTTATTCCTAAAAGGAACTGACCAGCCCAGGTCTGCAAATATTTTATTTCTCTTTTTGCCCAAATTCCAGGCTCGGTAAATGGCTAAATAAAAATTGGTTTGAGGAAGCAGGTCAAGAGAAATATGTTCAGGACCACCTATCGTGCTCATAGCTTTCCCAGGCTGAAAATTTCTTCTTCCTGTACTATGTGTAAAGCCCGCACCTAAGGCCCAAGCTCTTTGACAAGGCTTCAGGTAATATCGCCCTTCGCCATATGCCCAGGTTCCCCATAATCCTGCGCCTGCCCCTGCACTTAACACAAAACCATTTTTTACCGGTATCTCAAAACTAAATCCGAACAAACCATTTGGATTATTGATACCTGCGTTCATCCCAAGATAAGCTTTGGGGCATGGTACATTATCTCTTGAGTTTTTGCTGCTTTGTGTTGCAGCCGCATCCTGTGCCCGTAGACCGGGTACAACAAATAAAAATAACAGCGCAAATAAAACAAGCTTTTTCATAGCTGAATATCCCTGTAAAGATATAATAAATAAGAGATAATTCTAACTCATATTATAATCAATGTTTCAGATCGGACAGCATGGCTTTTGCCTGTGCATTATCAGGATGTTTTTTCAATAAATGTTCCAGGCATTTTTGTGCATCTTTCATTTGACTGTTGTTATGGTACCATACCGCCAGGTTTATCAGGGTTTGTTCATGGTCAGGATCGAGATCCACGGCCCTCATCAAATAATCATAGGCCATTGTATTATTGCCCTGCTGCATATACAGGTAAGCAAGATTGGTATTAGCACTGGTATAATTGGGATTTTCGCTAATGATAAATGAGAATACTTTCATGGCTTCTTTCATCTTTCCTAAAGCCAACAGGCAGGTGCCATATTTATTTTCAAAATCAAGTGAATAAGGCCATATCTCTGTGGCTCTCTCATACCAGGCCAATGCTTTGCCAGCATCTTTCAACTGAAAATACGCTTCCCCTATTCTGTATGCGGTCCATGCATCATTTATATTCTTAGGTACAAGCTGAGCAGCAAATTCATTTACTTTTTCAAAATTATTCAGTAAATAATACACCCTTATATAATCCCTGTTTTGCTTTTCGCTTGCTTCAATATCCTTTTGCTTTTCTAAATAAAACAGCGAAGAATCCAGCAAGCTTTTTGTCTGGGCGTATCGCTCATAAAACTCCATATACCCCCTTGCTTTTGTGATCGCATCTACATGCTCATTATTAAAACATTGTAATCCTAAGAAGGCAGTGATCTCTTTCTTCATAGAATCCGCCACAGGTCTCTTACGGATAAAATGGTCTGTTACAGCCACATGCGGAATATCTATACTGCCATTATGCGGCATATGACAAGTAACACAATCGTTGTTTTTAGCAGCACGCACTTCTGGTTTTTCAGTGCATGTATGCTGCCCTGCAACATTGCCATGGCAGCTCTGACATGCTTTCAGGTATTGGGACCTTGGGGTAAACTTCACACTTACATGCGGGTTATGGCAAGTAATGCAACTCATTTTTCCTGATTGTATATAGCACTGGCTTTTTTTCATTCTTTCCACATGCGATGCCATGATCATCTTATCCTGCGCCCCTTCATACTCCGGCATGAATACATTCATCACTTCTGACAATTTCATACCAGGGTGAAAATCGAAAAATGTTTTGCCATCATTCAGCACGGCTATGCCCTGCAGATGGCAACGTTGGCAAACATTGTTCTGTAATTCAGTTGGCAATCTTTTAGGATTCACTATAGTGTAATCAGGCCCTTTGGAGGTATCAACAATATTACCTGCCATCTTTTGCTGCACATGCAGACTGCCAGGCCCATGACAGCGTTCACAATCAATTCCTGTTTTCAGGCCTGTGTATTTATTCTCACTATTATTCACAAAATCAGGATAACCGTTATGACAACTCATACACTCTATTTCTATCAGGCGTTGAAAACGGCTGCTCGCGCCCTTTTCAAATCCCGGTGCGAGGTCCCACTGATGCTTTTGCGTATAAAAAGTAATAGGCGCCTGGTATAAATAACCATTCACATTAAAGATGTGCGAGTTGGTATGCTGTCCCGACCCGACTATATAATTTACTTTCTGTATTCTTTTATGCACCGTATCCTTGCTCTCCAGCCTGAACTCCATTACGTATAAGGAATCCTTATCCCAATAAGGTTTGTAGTAAAAATCCAGGCTGCTATCGTAAACCAACGCATGGGCAGCAGAAAAATCAGCCGCTGATTTCTGGCGGGTGGCATAGCCAAACGATTGTCCCATTCCTGTTTTTATGAAGGTTTCATATACCCCCTCATGGCAGGTCCTGCATTTTTCCATACCCACATAATGCACGGAAGTATCATATACATTTCTCCATGCCGATTCTCCCTGCACACCGGTCTTTTCATTTTTGCTGCTATTACAGTAAAACGCAGGCAGCGTTATAGCTATAAAAGCCAGCGACAATAATATGTTGCGAAGGAAACGTAAATGCATCTGATTTCAAACCTACAAAAAAGGATGATATACTTAAGCTATTCAAAAATCGCGAGCGTATAATTCGACTTGCCTTTTTGAATCAGCATATATTGCTCATTCAGTAAATGTTCCGTCTTCAGAGGCATATCTATAGCGGTAACTTTTTCTTTATTAATGCTCAAGCCGCCATTCTGTATCATCTTACGCGCTTCCCCCTTCGATGCAAAAACACCGGATTCTGCAAGGAACGTAAGAATGTCAACACCATTTTGCATACTTTCCTTAGTGCCCTTTACCTGCGGCACCCCCTCCATCACTTCCAGCAATTGCTTTTCATTAAGGGAACGTAAGGCATCAACAGGCGCGTGGCCAAATAATATTTCAGATGCTTTCTGAGCAAAGGCAAGGTCTTCAGCGCTATGAACCAGGATGGTCAGTTCTTCGGCCAAAGCCTTTTGCAGTTTGCGCTGGTGAGGTGCTGTTTCATGCTCGGCAATCAATGCCTTTATTTCTTCTACCGGTTTAAATGAAAAAGTAAGCGCCATCTTTCCCGCATCTGTATCGGGAAGTTTCAGCCAAAACTGGTAGAATTGATAAGGAGATGTTTTCTCAGGATCAAGCCACACATTCCCACTTTCTGATTTACCGAATTTACTTCCGTCACTCTTCGTTATCAGCGGACAAGTCATTGCAAAAGCTTCACCGCCTCCTTTACGCCTGATTAACTCTGTACCTGTAACAATATTGCCCCACTGGTCTGCACCGCCCATTTGAAGTTTGATATTATTATGGGTATGCAGGTAGTAAAAATCATATCCCTGTATCAACTGGTATGTAAACTCCGTAAAAGACATACCTGTTTCAAGACGTTTCTGAACAGAATCTTTCGCCAGCATGTAATTGATAGAAATATGCTTACCTACCTCACGTATAAAATCA
>CAIYVS010000365.1 GCA_903929655.1 uncultured Bacteroidota bacterium
ATTAACCTTATGCATGAACTCCTAAATACCAAAACCGGAAAGATAACCCAATTTGCGGAAGATGTATACGAACTGACACCGGAACAGTACTTGTTTTATTTAGACCTGGTACTTCAAAATATGGTAGGTGAAATAACCGATCCTCAAATTATCAAGCGGAAACTTTTCTCCAAACTATGTGATGTGAAGGTGAGCTGGCGAATGAATTTCTACAGCAAAGAAACATACGAAGCTATATGGAGCGCATTAGCTGATAAAATAAATTTGCTGGATTCGTTTTTTGATATATCGGAAGATGAGCAGGGTAAAGAAACATTTCAACTGCATGTAAAATGTACCGGTAACTTACTTCCAACCTGGAATAAATACAAAGGACCCGAGAACCTGCTAATGGACATTACCTGGGGATCATTTAAGCAATGCGTCAATGCGCTGAAGCTGATAAAATATGCAAGGGATAATGGAGATATTCAGGAAATTGAACGATTTACAAAAGATATATTTCATGCGCTGTATAGACCCCCTCTAACTCCCCCAAGGGGGAGGACAAGAAACCCCTCCGCTTCGCTCGTCCCCTTGAAAAGGGGACAGCAAGAAAAGAGAGGAATTCCGGATACAGTGCAGTTTCATGCACTTACTTATTTTTCGTATTGGTATGAGTTGATAAGCAGTTACCCGATAGAGATAAACGGTGAAGAGATTGATTTTTCGGTGCTGTGGAAGTCGGACGATGATGAGCCAACTAACGATATGGATAAAAGCGGATGGATGGGAATAACATTTTCTATTGCCGAGAGCGGGGTTTTTGGAGATACAGAAGATGTAGATAATGAAAAACTGTATAAAGTACTTATGTTCCTGTATAAGAATAAGGTAAATACTATTTTTGAGAAACAACAACAAAAAAAGCGAAGTAATGACGAACCTGAATGACCTGAAAGCATACTGGGAAGGAATGAAAACTAAACAACCCGGACTGAAAAGAGTAGACTTCATAACGGAAGAGGGTGATGTAAAAGATTTTATTAAAGATATTGGTCCCGACGAACAGCCGTTTGCCATTGTGCTGGTACCAAGTGGAAAAAGCAACGGTAGCACACAGGATAATTTCAAAGATGATAGTTACCACCTAGTTTATATCCTGAAAAAAGAAGATTCGTTTAAACAAAATTCTTTCGAAATTCAGGCAGAACTGCAACCGCTTACGGAAGCCATTAAAGAACAGATACTGATGGATAAATCGCCATGTTCATTAATGCGATACCTTGACGAAGGCAGTTTTCAGACAGATCCGGAACGGAAAAAATTTACAAGTTGTACGGGATGGAGTGTTTCTTTTAATTCATAGATAAGCCCCCTAACCCCCTAAAGGGGGAATAAGAAATATAAGAAACCCCTCCGCTTCGCTCGTCCCCTTAAAAATGGGACAGCACTAAGAAATTAGATTGGAGTAATTTATGAAGTTTATATGAAGGAATTATCAGAAGTTGAGAAGTTATTTGTGATGGAAGTGCTGGATACTCACGGCGAATACATTATGGATTTGCTGTCTGGAAGTATCGAAGATTTGAATTTGCGAATAACGGATGAACTGCTAAATAGTTTGAATTACAAAGTGGAACAGCGGGCCATTGGTGGAATAGACATTAAAATGCCCGTTGAGGCCAAGGATGCGTTGAAATAATTCCTCACGA
>CAIYVS010000366.1 GCA_903929655.1 uncultured Bacteroidota bacterium
CGGTCTTATGTACTCCACCCTTCCAAAAGCGCTATTCCATCCATGGAGTGCTCTTTTTGCTTTTGACATTGTTGGAGCCACCTGACATGACCATGTTAGTTTAGAATCAAAAAGTATTCCTAATACAGTTGATAGTTGAAATTCGTCGAAGTAACACCTTCAAATTATTTCAAAATATTCAAAAAAAAGTATTCGAAAAATTAAAATTTTAATTAAAAAGTTTCCAACACTTAGAAATCAGTCCTTCTCTGTGAAGACGAAGGAACTCCTGCAAAAAAATATCAAGACCAGTTCAGAATTGTTTCAGAACTGTTCCACAAGACCAGTTCAGACCAGTTTCAAGTAAGTGCTTGTCAAAAGTGCTTTAAAAAACATTCACAAATCCCCCTTCTTTGTCAAGAAGATCAATCATCAGTCTTATTTAAGACCAATAATCCCAGTGCCAATCAGTTTAATTCAAGATGGAACTCTCACTAAATCTTGCAAAAACAACAGTTAGTAAAAAAGTTGGACAATTTCTTTTGGAAAATCTATCCACTAAAGAAGAGGCAGAATTCCTTCAGTTAATCCTTGATGGGGGGAGAATTGATTCAAGAAAAAAGGATGCTAGCATCTTGTTGATCAATATCATCACCTCATTAACAGTGAATTCAGATGGTAATAGCCAAGGGGAAGATGATGGCAATCCCTAAAACAACCCGGTCTCTAATTCTCGGACTTTCATATCTCGGTAGTATCATGAAAACCTCGGCACAATAATGACATCCTCGGGACAATAAAATAGGTCCGAAAAATGTTTCAAATGGGGCGAACAATATGTTAGAAAATTATGTTCGACAATTATAGAACCGACACTTCTTGAAAAATGAGGAAATTCAAAAAAAAATAGATCCGAAAAAATAGATCCGAGAGCTGTTCTAAAGTCAATGATAAAAGTGATGCTCTACACTAGATAGGTCCGATAAATGCTAAAAAAATTCTCCTTTCAGGGTACCTATTTTAAATGATGTCCCATGAATAGGGGCATCAGTTATGAATTGGATCCCCTCCCTTGAAAAGTGCAGTGAAATGGTAATGCTATTTTGTGACTTTAAAATAATTAAAGCCTACCAAACAATGATTTAGATTAAGAACATGGGTACAAAATTGATACATAATTATAATACAGGAGGACAACTATATCATGACATATAAAAGCAATCACATCTACCTATTTTACAGGTCAATAGGAAATCACATGTACCTTTACAAATATCCATTTATTTTCAGAGTTGATCTTGTTTTTCTCTTGATGCAGGATGGTGTAATTTTGATAATGTTAATTTATTTCAGAACAATGGAAATAACCAAAACAACAACAGGAGAGTATAATGTGGCAGCCATAAGTATCATTTCTCTGATGGTAGGCTGGAAGGATATACCCGTATGTCAATGATGATGGGTGCCCCAGAAAATGATACGTGTATGGCCATAGCACAGAGGACCAAGCAGATGATTGTAAATGAATGTAATGTGTCGATGATGATGAAATAGAGGTATTAGAAATTGGCCCGAAAATAGATCTCCTTAGGAGAGCCAACATTAAAAACAAATTTGAGCATGTAAAACAAAAAATTTGGCTGGACTTGAATTGTTCTCCCATGATTTTATTTCATGCTTTGGTCAAAAGGGCCAGCAAGAAGTTTCAATATCTTTTAGTGTTCCATATGGTTGTGTGCAAAGCTCTGTGACAGGTCCAACC
>CAIYVS010000367.1 GCA_903929655.1 uncultured Bacteroidota bacterium
GATAAAAGCCGGCTTTTACAATATCCTGGTTAAGTATAAGATTGGTATTTTTAGATTTATGAATATCATTATTTGTTTTCAACAATTTCAACTGCTCAATATTTGCCTCAGGATTTTTCTCATCAACCTTCAGTTTATAAAAACTAAAACCCAAACCTACTTTATTTAAACTATCATTCTGAACATAACTACCATCATAATATTTCTTGTCTTTGGGTCCTAATGTTTTATTCTTTTTTGTTGATATACCCAAAAACTGACTACACGTATATTGAATATATCGCAGATTTACAGGCGAAAGGAATGGATAAAACCCAAGTATAAATACAATGCAAATGATACCATGTATAAATTGTTTTTTGTTTCTATAAAACACCAGGATACTCAGCAGTGCTACCAATGTCACAATAATTGAAATATTGCTGGTACATAAAAGCATAATAAATAAACAGGAGAGCGCAAATAAGATACGCCCTGACAATAAATAATAAATAGTGCCCAGTACACATAAAACCGCATTATTGATAGATATATTGCCAATAATACCCAATAAATTGTCCCCTGTGGATGCTCCGTAACGTTCCTCTGGATCCCACACCCAGTAAGGCATTAAACTATGTGACGACCTCATCACCATGATTAATTGCACAACAGATATCAGGACATTCAAACCGAAAAAGAAATCTACGGCATTTCGAATTTTTATACGCTCACCATTCTTTACATTTATATAGAGGATATAAAATATAAACCCACACATCAGCCACTGCAATACACCAAAAGCATAACCCAGCCAATACACATTTGGCACATTGGCATAATTGATAATAGGGGCTATTATACCTATAGCTGGCATAATAAAATAAAACTTGCTGACGCCGGGCAATTTCTCTGTAAATCTTGTTTTTGTAAAAAACAACAAATAGAGAATGTATAAAACCAAGGTAGCAGCTTTTACATATATCTTTACATTAACAATCCCCACAATGAAAATCAGAAAAGTCCAGTCGGTTTCCCTGAATTTTTCTAATAGACTTTTAAAACTACTTTTCATAGATTACAACGACACTCAATAAATTACCTGAAAGATTGTTTGATCCATTTAAAATGCTTAATCCCTATCTGCCCGGTAACTAAACTCAATATTATATAAATGGCAATGGATAAGATTAGTCTTATTTCAGTTATGTCACTTAAATATCCAGACGCAAAATAAGCAGTAAGTGCTATAATTAAAAAAATGAAGAAAGAATTTAATGAAATCTTAAAATCTGTTTTTTGAATATAGTAATAAAAAATTGCTACCTGAACCAATATGGCTGCTAAGTAAGCATAAGCAGCACCAATTTTATCATACCTGGGAATTAATATAAGATTCAATGCCAGGTTTAGAATTGCAGAAACTACACGTTGCTAAAAAAATGAACATACTAGAAGTACCAGCTAAGAGAGTTGGTTCAGCTTTATGGCTCAAACAACACAAGGACCCAAAGTATATGGCACAAGTAGAATCTACTCGCTCAAAGATACATACATACCAAAAGAGTCCTGAGTTCAAGAAAGCTACTAACCCAACAGAACAAGAGAAAACTAATTACCAAAAGAAAACAGGACGTGGATACCACGAGTAATTGTATGAGCTATTCAACACAAGCAATGTCTCACGACAAAATAAATAAAGAAGTAAAAAAGAGCCGTGGAGTAGATGCTATTAAAAATACTGTAGCAAAGAAAATACCTACCGAATTAGATAAACGCTCACAAGCTCAATTTGAAAGACGTGAAAGAGAAGCTGATGTTAAAAAACA
>CAIYVS010000368.1 GCA_903929655.1 uncultured Bacteroidota bacterium
ATCTTTTCTTAAGACTGGAACAAAGCAGAAAATAGGCTGCACTCTTATTTTTAATAACTAATTTTGAGATAACCATATTAAAAAATGAGATACATATATGTACTGATCTTGTTTATCTGTATGCTGGGACAAGCATATGGACAAACTACAGCTAAATACGACCCAAAAGATTACGCTAAAAAAGCAGTCTGGATCAAAATGATAGATGATCCGGCGGTAAACTTTTTTGAAGTTGAAAAGGCTTACAAGATTTACTGGCAGCACCACGTAAAACCCGAAGCTGAACATGACGTAATTGGCGAACACGCCGAACGTGAAAAAATACCATCTAGAAAAAAACAAGGCAAAATTGAGCAGGAAAATCATTTGCGGATGGCTGTGAAGAAATACGAGAACTGGCACCGGAAAATGTTACCCTATGTTCAAGCTGATGGTCGCATATTATCTGCAGACGAAAAATTGAAGATCTGGAAAGATCAGCAGCAGAATTCTAAAAAATAATGTTCCTTTTTAAAAAAAAAATATTCTATGAAATTACGTTTGCTCCTGTTTGTTTTTCTTGCAACGTATCTTAACGAGGCTTACGCCCAACCTGCTGTTGGCACATGGTCTAACACAGGCCCCATACTTTTCCCTGTAAATGTGAGCGGACAAGTAGACGGAATGGGACGGGTATGCCAGGTAAAATTTCATCCTACCAATGCCCAGAAAATATATGCAGTTAGTGCATCGGGAGGCTTATTCATAAGCACTAATAATGGCCACACATGGGCACCTACAGCGGGCACAGACCTCTTACCCACCACTGCATGCTCGGCAATCTGTATAGATTATACCAACGACCATATCCTGTATCTCTCAACAGGTGATCCTGACTATTATGGGGATGACTATGGTATATGGAAAAGTACGGATGCTGGTATAACATGGTCTCAATCAAATTCGGGCATCGGCAACAGGATGTCTGTAGAGATATTAATGGACCCTAACAATCATAATACGCTTGTTGCCGCTACTGATGATGGTATATGGAAAAGCACCAATGCTGGTGCCAGCTGGACAGAAAAACAAAATGGCGGTGATTTTCGCAGCATGGTTCAGAAACCAGGTAGCAATACCATATTATATGCCGTTACATCTAAAGAATATTACAAGAGCACAGACTTTGGCGATACATGGACACAAATTACGAATGGCCTCCTCATACCTTCTAATAATGGCGGATTGAGGCTGGCAGTAAGTGCCGCTGATACTAATGTGTTGTACATAGGGACTACCGACAGCAATGGAGTTATTATGAGATCGTCAGACGGCGGTCAGAATTTTACAGTTGTCTATGCAGATACTTCACAATGCCTGGTTTGTTATGACCAAAACCCATCTTCAGGGTCGCAGGGCAACTATAATTTTGGCTTGACTGCAAACCCGCAAAATGCAAACGAGCTTTTATTGGTTTCTCATTGTGTATGGCGCTCCACCGATGGCGGAACTACCTGGAGCAAACGCACATCATGGTGGAATGAGTGTCATACCGATATGCACGACATAAAATTCAATCCCTATAACAACCAGCAAAGATTTAATGCCAATGATGGCGGTTTATGGATGTCGACCGATACCCTTGCCACATTCTGGCAACCCTGGAGCAATGGCCTTGCAGCTACAGAAGTTTACCATGCTGCCCAAAGCCCGCTGATAAGGCAAATGGTAAGTATGGGTACACAGGACAATGGTGAATTGTATTTTGACAATGTATGGAAATGCAATCGTGGGGGCGACTGGGGGCCTGTATGCGGTTTTGACGATTTGCCAAACGCAAATATATACTACGTAGGATCAGGCAATAGGAGGACATTACAACCTGTAGGTGGCGACCAGTCTTATAATTCTCCCTTTATTCCGACCAACAATGCTGCTATTGAATTTTTGCCTTCTATGACTAATATGGCTTTTATAGGTGCCGATAGTTTGTGGGTAAGCTCCAACATCAATACATCATCTCCATCATGGACATTGATAAATCCCTTTAATGAAACGGTACAAAGCATTGCATCCTGTCGGGCTGATAGTAATATACTTTATGTAGTTACTAATAATGGCCATCTGTATCGCAGCGATAATGCACTCGCAGCATCCCCCACATTTACGACAATTAATACACCAAACTCTTCTTATAATGCAGCCAGCCTCGCAACAGACAAACACAATGCAAGTATAGTATATCTCAGTTGCGACAACAAGATATACCGCTCCCTGAATAAAGGCCTAAGCTGGAGCAACATCACCTATAACCTTCCTAACCTGAATATACGTAAGGTAATAAGTGATGACTATTCTACCGCTGAAAGGCTTTTTGTAAGCATGGGTTCTTATGTTTATTACAAAGACAATACAAGCTCCACCTGGACCAATACGATCGGAATACCAACCGTACCCAATGTAACAGACATGATGACCTACAATGATGGTACAGGGGCCAGTATTTTAAGATTGTCAACCTATGGAAGAGGGGTATGGGAATTGGGAATCAATAATAATTTACCGCCGGTTGCAGATTTTAGCGCAGACAAACAATATATATGCCCCGCAGATACCATCCACTTCTTAAAAACGATCTTTGGCAATTATACCTCTTTCGCCTGGAGCTTCCCCGGCGGCAGTCCTTCTTCATCCACAGCCGATAGTCCTGTGGTTGTTTATCCTGCCAATGGTTCTTACAATGTGCAACTCGTAGCCATATCTCCTTCAGGTAACGATACGGTCATCAAGAGCACTTATATAGTAGTATCAAACGGACAAGGCAATACTCTGGCAGAAGGTTTTGAAGGCAGCACTTTCTTACCTGCGGGCTGGGAAAATATGCTGAGTACCAACTCACCATGGCACCGGGTAGATACCGTTGGTGGCTATGGCGCCAGTACGCACAGTATTTATTATGACAATTATAATTTCGATGCCGGGGGTAAATACGACAGGATCCTGACTCCGCAAATAGACCTGGTAGGTGCCCTAAATGCCTACGTAATTTTTGATGTTGCATACGCTTTCTATTCCGGGTATCACGACAGCCTCCAGGTAGAGATATCAACTGATTGCAATAAAACTTTCACATCGGTTTATGAAAAGGATTCTACCATTTTGGCAACGGCACCTAATACTACCAGCTATTTTGTGCCGACTGCTATACAGTGGAGAACAGATACCATATGGCTCAACTCTTATTTTGGTAATAGTATATCCCTGGCATTTGATAATATAGGCCATTACGGGCAACCCATCTATATAGACAATGTGAATCTTGCAGTAACCTATTCTTCTGTAAATACATTGGAGAACCGGTTTTCTTTACAAGCTTATCCTAATCCCACAAATGGCATGGTTTACCTGCAAGCAAGCGGACTGAAAGGAAAGAGTGCTGTAATATCCTGTTATAATGTTATAGGCTCCCTGGTAAAACAATTCAATACAAGTATAACTGGCGGAAAATTCAATGTTGCCACAGACCTATCAGGCCTGGCACCCGGCTTATACGAATTCAGGATACAGACAGATAACGGAGACAAAATAACGGAACCGGTAATATTGAGATAAAGCGCTTAATCCAATAAATAGTCCTTCTCTTCATTCTCAATTAAGTTGAGGTCCACCGATTCCATACCGGCTATGCCCTCTATGGAACCCTTGATGTGCGCCGCATTCAGCAATACTTTTTCCAATTGCTTCTCACGGGCTTTCCATAAACGTTCCATCTGGTCGCGCTCCTTCTGGATAGACATTTTCATAGACATAAAGCCCTCCCTGATCGCTTTCCACTGGCCCGAGAATTCATGGCTTATCAGGTAATTATACAGTAAGGTCATTTTATCTCCCTTGTTCTCCTGGTTTTTGGTAGCATTATATACCCTGATCACCATATCCCTCAATATACCAACCATAGCCTTTACCTCGCCAAAATTACATATCCATACACCTTCCTTTTCACCAAAGCCGTCCATGTCCTTAGGCATAGCCTGTGTAACGATAACCGCTGCATCCGCCCCCAATAAACGTGCGTCCGCTTTTATTTTTTCTATCCATTCTTTACTAAAATCTTTGGTACGCTTACTTTCAAAAACGATCTTGCCGCACTCCTGCCCGAAATTATTGCGTATGGTCAAAATGCAGTCTGCTCCCTTCACACCCTTCCCTACTTCGCTCACCAGGTCAAAAGGAAAAGCAAATCGCAATAACTCTTCAAGGGCCAGTTCCTGCACTTCGCCCTGCAATTGCATAGAGCCTTGTTCGGCTTTTCTTCTCATTTCTTCTGCAAGCTTCCTCTGGTCTTCCAATTGCTTCTCCAGTTCTTTTACCTTCATCTGGTGTTCAGCATCTCTCAGTTTGCTTTTTTCTTCTTCTTCTTTTTTCACTGTTTCGCTCAGCCTCGCTCTTTCCTCGAGCAATTTATGCCCCATTTGTATTTCTAAATCCTTGCCTTTTGCCTCCAGTTCCTGCATTTTTTTGATGAATTCAAGTTCTTTATTCCTGGCATCATTCAGTTTTTCTTCATTTATTTTATTTGCCTCCTGCAGGCTTCGGAATTTTACATCATAATCGCCTTGTAATTTCTTATTAAGTGTTTCAGATAGTTCAGATTCAATTTTCTTTTTTTCCAGCTCCAATATCCTTTTCACATCCTCATCCTGTCTTTGCTTTTGGGTATCAAGTTCCTGCCTTTGTATCCCTATGGCTATTTCCCTTTGTTTAAAAGACTCTTCTTTCTTTTTTACCTCATCTGTCCATTTCTGGTTAAACTCTTTTTTCAGTTTAGCTTCTATACTTTGGGTCAATGCTTCAGTAGGCTCAAAACCTGTACCACAATTCGGACATATTATACTGGTGCTCATACACTTCAATTAATTATATTTACAAAAATCGCACTTATATTTTTTACTATTTAAATTTTTACTTTTGAGCTACCCATGCAGCTGAAACGGTTTTTACTTATATTATTTTTATTATCCTGTATTGCTGCTTCCGCAAAAAAGCAGGATAAAGATAAAGCACGCATCTATTATAACATTGCACTGCAATATAAAGCAAAAAAAAGACTGGACATGGCCTATAAGGTGATGTGGAATGTGCTGAAAGAAAACCCGGCGTTTTCTGATGCTTACAGCACTATGGGCCAATGGTATTTCGAGAGTCACGGGTTCCAGGTTGCAAGCAATCTTTTTAAAAAAGCACTCTCCGCATGTCCCAACGGCTCGAAAGCATTTGCCAAACCTTTTGCCAAATGCCTGGTATATAATGGCAAAGCAGATTCTGCATTAATGATCATTGATGCTTATGCTCCTGCCAATGACAATGGAGACTGGGAACGCATGCGCCGCCAGGCCTTGTTTATAAAACAAGCTATGGCCAATGCATGGAAAGAGCCTGCACATAATATGGGCCCAAGAATAAACACAGTAAGCCCGGAACTCTTCCCTACCCTATCTGCCGATTCCCAGGTGCTTTATTTTACCCGCCGCCATAATAATATGGACGAGGATTTTTACTATGCACTCCCCGATAGTTGCGGGGGCTGGTTTACTGCACTTAATATGGGCAGCCCGCCCAATACTCCCGACCAGGAATCCTCCCAGATGATCTCAGCAGACGGTCATTACCTTTTCTTTACACGTTGCGATAACCGCAGCGAGAATGGCTGGTCGCAGGGAGGCTGCGATCTTTTTATGTCTTACAGGGCAGACAGTGTATGGTCTGTGGCCGAAAGTTTTGGAGCAACCATCAATACACCCAATTTTGAAGGCACTCCCTGCCTCTCTGCCGATAACAGGGAACTGTATTTTTCCAGCGACCGCCCCGGAGGCTATGGCGGTTATGATATTTATGTCTCGCGCTTTGAGGACGGCCTGTGGCAAATGCCCGTAAACCTGGGGCCTGATATCAACACAGCAGGTAATGAATCTTCGCCCTATATGCATATAGACGGCCACACCCTCTATTTCTCCAGCGACGGCCTGCCCGGCATGGGCGGTAAAGACCTTTTCATGAGCACGAAGATCAATGATACAGAATGGTCCAAACCTATTAATATGGGCTATCCTATCAACTCTACAGTAGATGATAACAGCGTTACTGTAACACTGGACGGAAAAAAAATATACTTTTCCTCCGACAGGGATAGTGTGGCAGGAAACTACGATCTCTACGAAATGCACCTGCCCGAAGAACTTCGCCCCACACCTGTGAGCTACATGAAAGGATACGTTTACGACAGCATGAGCAAGGAAAGGCTGAACTATACCAGCATCACCATAAATGATGCCAGAACCGATAAGAACCTTTATCGCTTTATGTCGAACCGGGGCGATGCCAGCTTTATGATAACACTGCCCATAGGCGTCAAATATACTTACCATGTGGAGCGTTTAGGCTATCAGGACATCACCGATACCCTAAGGTTTATTAAACAATACCTGCAAAAACCCATAGTCAAAAATATTGCCCTGCTGCCTGAAGATTATGTAGCACCCATTAAAGACAGCCTCATACTCACTATATATTTCCCGCTCAATGGCACAAAACTATCAGATACCGATATAGCAGCTATCAGCAAGCTACTGGAACCCTGGACCACTGAAAAAGGTATCATCATCATGATAAATGGCTATACCGATAATACCGGCACCCCACTTATGAACGAACAATTATCCACCCAGCGCGCCACTCTTGTAACTCAGGAGATCAAAAAGAAAGGCTTTGATGAACTGACTATCAAAATGCAGGGCTGGGGAG
>CAIYVS010000369.1 GCA_903929655.1 uncultured Bacteroidota bacterium
TGCAAACTATCTCCCGCACATACAGGACTATTAGATGTGATGGATGGAACAGTCATTACAGTAACCACTGCAGAATCATTATACGAACAACTATCTGCTGTAATGCTAACATGATATACACCCGCTCCATTACTTTGTATATTGGCTATAGCCGGATTTTGCAAACCGGAAGAAAAACCGTTAGGCCCGCTCCAGCTATAACTTATGCTGTCGCCCGGCACCTGTACCCCCAAGTGCAGGCTATCGCCCGCACAGGGAGTATCTGTGCTCATATGCGGCGTTGCACCGCAGCCTTTGGCAAAGTAAAGATTAAAAGTAGTACCACCACACAGAGTGAACGTATCTGATTTCAAATAGATCTCAAAAGAGTCAATATTTCCGCCGGGCTGTGCATCAAGCTGCACAGAAGGGTTAGAGGTGACGTTACTGGAGGCCGTACCGGCCATAAACCCCTGGTAAGCAATTACCGAATTTGATATAGCCTGGCAACTGCTGCTTGGCGTAAAAGATGAAAGATTTGCAGATGTTATAGTATATGGCACTCCATTGAATTTAACACCAATAGTATCGGCAGTGCAGATATCTAACAGTTGCGATCGGATAGCATAAACATGGTTTGAAAAGGAAACTTTATAACCAATTTGGTGGATAGGAGAATCTACAAAAATCCAAAAAGGGCCTATGCCACATACAGTATGAATACTATTTTGGTCTATCGGTGTAACTGTAACTGTTATACCACCAAGGCTTTGTGTGCCATTAGTAAGCTGGTAATAAGTTTGGGCATAAAGTCCTCTCCCAACTCCAATCAAAGAGAAGAGAAAGAATAAAAAAAGAATGAGTAATTTTTTCATGGCGAAATTATTGTTCTATGGTTTTTTTGTATAGATTAAAGATATAAAGAATATTCAGGATTTTAAAATTATCCTGTGGCCGGTTTTTTGGCACCAGCCACAGGATATTCAAGAGTACCTGAGTTTTTAGCATTACAGGATTCTGTAAATTCTATAATCCTGTAAGTAATTATGTAAGAAAAGCATAGTGCAGTATGTGCGGTCATCCATAAAGGAGCCGAAATTTTAATTTAGTACGTGATAACTCTTGGTTTCACAATTATTAACAATTAAAAGACTGCACTATGCCGAGTACAAATTTGCAAAATTCTATTGACTTTCAAGGTCAAAATTTTTATGTGGGACTTGATGTTCACAAAAAATCATGGGCTGTAACTATTCGCAGCATGGGTATCCAGGTTGCTCATTTTACACAACCGCCGAGTGCTATTACGCTGGCTGCATACTTACAAAAGAACTTTCCCGGAGGCCAATATCATTCAGCATATGAAGCTGGTTTTTGTGGTACGGGAGCCCATGAACAGCTTTGTAAATTGGGGGTAAACAATATTCTGGTGCATGCTGCAGATATACCTGTTACAGACAAACAAAAAAAGAATAAAACAGATTTGCACGACAGCCGTTCCATTGCTGAACGTCTTGAAAAGGGAGATTTGAAAGGGATTTATGTGTTGACCCGTGAGCAACAAGAACTAAGAAGCCTGTTTCGTCTTCGCGAAAGTAAGGTCACGGACGTAACTACGGCCAATAACCGACTCAAAAGCCACCTGATGTTTTTTAGCATTGAATTGCCTGAAGACACTGGCCGCAAAGAGTATTTATCAGTAAAGGCACTTAACTGGCTGAGCAATCTTGAACTGGCCTGTACAGCAGGTACAATTACTTTACAACACTACATTGAAGAGTTAAAGTACCAGCGTAAACAACTATACCAAATAACAAAACTATTAAGGGAACAGGTACAGGCCATTCATGGCCAAATCTACAAATGTCTCCTTTCTGTTCCTGGGATTGGATCTGTTACCGCCATGGGGTTGATTGCTGAAATCGTGGACTTCAATCGTTTTGATAACCCCGATCAATATAGCAGTTTTCTTGGGTTATGCCCATGGGAGGACAGTTCGGGGGAAACTATCAAAACCAAAGGCATGCAGCCAAGATGCAACAGGCATTTACGACCACTGCTTGTTGAAGCCTCATGGATGGCTATCAGGAAATCTCCTGCA
>CAIYVS010000370.1 GCA_903929655.1 uncultured Bacteroidota bacterium
AGACATAGAAAAGAAGACAAAATTATAAAATGATGATCCTCACACGAACAAACAATTCAAAGAATAAGGAAAAAGAAAAAAAAATTTTTTTTTTGATTTTTTTTTTTTTAAGTTTTGACTTTATGAGCAAGTCTATGAAATGTAAGTTTTATTAGCCTGATGAAATGTAAGTTTTATTTAAAGTTTCATTTAGGAGCGCCTACAACCAGCGCAAATGCTGGAACTAAAACTGAATGCGAACCATAACTAGCTGAATTCAAATCTTGGTCGTGGAAATTTTGATTTCCCAGTGACATTGCAACTAGCTTGCCTGTAATTAGATCAAAACATGGACCACCCGAGTCACCTGGGCATGTTTTAATAGACCCTCTTATATGGAAATTTGAGTCACTATTTGAATTTGAAATTGTTCCTACGACTGCAAAAAAAATTAACCGTATAAAATCGTTTAAAATTTGTTCATGCTGTTATTAAAAATCGGCTAAAAGCTGATTCGGTTGCAAATACTAATAATTTTATTTTTAAAGATGACTCCGAAGAATTCAAAAGTGCTTTAATTTACACCATCTTTAACAAAAACATATTATTGACAATGAACAAAAAGTGTACCATTTAGTTGCTTTTTCTCAATTTTTATTAACAATTTTTTGATGAATGTCAAATCATCTCTCAAGCCAGTATCTATGTTAGTAATTTTATTCTCCATATTTGTAATACGATCGTCCATCTTATTCTCCATATTTGTAATACGAGTCTCCATCTTATTCTCCATATTTGTAATACGAGTCTCCATCTTGACAATGCCCTCTTTTAAATCTTGCAAATCGGTACTTGATTCGTTAGTCATTTTTTTATGCTGGTGAAACTTGAAAAAGAAGATTTTAGAATACGCATGAAAAATGGAGTTATATTATTCGAAGATTTGAGCGAATGCAAAATTGATTTAAAAATTAGTATATTGTTATATTTTCAGTTAAATAAAATATAAGTTTTGTTTTGTTTTGTTTTCTTTTCTTTATTAAAATAGAAAAATCTGAATCTTACTAGCTGAGTTCATCTCTTATTTATGTGCAGTGAACTCAGCAACAGTTGCAATTTTTATAATTTAAATTTAGTTTTTAAAACAATATTATTTTTAATTTATTATACGTTACTAAAGATAGAAGAAGTAAACTGCTTACAACTTTTCACTTTGTTGGTCAGTAAAGATTTTGGGAAACGTTAAGTTTTGATTCTTTCTGAAAACAAAATCAATCCTTAGTTATGTATAATCTTTGATTTTTCTTTTCTTTCAGGTATCCTCACCCGGGGCACCAAGTTTGAAAGAAGTTTTACCGGGTTAGCATTTATGTGAGTTTACATAAATGTTGGCTAATTTTGAAATCAAGTCCAGAGCTCATGTTTGTGCAAAAACTGGACCAAAAATGCACAAAATAAGCTCAAACCTGACCACTGTGTGTCTGGTTTTTGAACCACCATTCAAAAACCTGACCATTCAGCAACCGGGCACATTTGGACCATTTGAATACTGGTCCAGTCCGGTATTTAAATGGTTTCTG
>CAIYVS010000371.1 GCA_903929655.1 uncultured Bacteroidota bacterium
AAAGACAAACAGCTGAGAAAAGAGCTAAAAATGAGTAATGGCTATGAAGATATCTTTATCTCCGATGGCAATACTGCCTATTCCCTCCAGGCAAAAGCAGATAAAAAATATGCCATACAACTTAGTATGGAAGACATAGAAAACAAACAGGGGAAATACCGCGGTTTCACAATAACAAATGATAATAAGAGCAAAAAAATAGCCGGTTATTTAGCTCATAAAGGAAAAATAACCTACAGCAACGGCGAGTCATTTGCATTCTTTTATTCCTCAGAAATAGTTCCCGCTGATGAAAATATGTTCGACCGTTTTCCAGGCATTAAGGTAATGCCCTTGTCGTTTACTTACAAACATGACAACGGTATGGTAATGAATTTTTATGCTAAAAAAATTCAAATGGAACCCATTGAAAACTCAGTGTTCAGAGTTCCAGGCGATTACAAAGTGATCAGTAATAAAGAATACAAAGAAATGAACAAATAAAAACCTACACATATGCACAAAAGTAAAATCATATTGCTTTTGCTGGTCTTGCTCACCGGTTCTGTTTTAAAAGCTGATGGAGTTTACAATGACTGGGATAAAGCACTGGCAGACAGGTTCGATGTACGGGTTATTAAAATAACCTTTCACGCCTTAGACAGTATACCCGATATTTTAGACCAGTTCCCCAATCTGGAAGAGATCAATTTAAATAACAATCGTATTGCCAGCCTGCCACCCTCCTTATTCAGGTGCAAAAAGCTAAAGAAACTCAATATGTTTCGCAATCGCATAGCAGATATCCCCTCTTCAATTGCCCGCCTTAGCAAACTGGAAGAACTCAGTTTCGGATACAATAAACTCACAGTAATACCCGACTCCATCGGGTATTTGCCAAACTTAAAACAACTTAATTTCAGCGGCAATCAATTACAAAGAATACCCGCATCAATAGGGCGCCTGGCAAAGCTGGAGATACTGCGTTTATCATTTAATCAAATGGATTCATTACCCGATCAGATAATCCTTCTTAAAAACCTCAGCACACTTGATTTATGTGAAAACCGGCTCGATGCCCTGCCCGAAAATATAGGCATGTTGCACAATCTTCATTTTCTTTTCATTGCAGAAAACAGGCTTACCAAAATTCCGGAATCCATAGCTAATTGCAAAGCCCTGCAGGAACTGGATGCTGTACATTGTGGCGCCATCAGGCTTACCAACGCATTGTCCGACATCCTCACCCTGGAATATGTTTATATTGATACACGAACAGAACCCTTCTACCAAAACCCGCGACTAAGAACAAGACAAAAGATCATTACAATACAACCGGGAGCAAACTACCCATACAGGCCTACCCAATAAAATCATTCTCAATTAATCGCCACACGCCTGATATCTGCACCTAAATTATTCAGGCGTACATCAATATTTTCATAACCCCTGTCTATCTGGTGTATATTTTGTATCGTGCTTTTTCCCTGTGCAGATAATGCAGCTATCAGCAATGCTACCCCGGCTCTTATGTCCGGCGATACCATATTGATGCCCCGCAACAGCACCTGTTTATCCAGCCCTATCACCACAGCACGGTGCGGATCGCATAACACGATCTGGGCGCCCATTTCTATCAGTTTATCTACAAAGAACAAACGGCTTTCAAACATTTTCTGGTGCACCAGTACCGTGCCCTTTGCCTGTGTAGCCACTACCAGCACAATGCTCAAAAGATCAGGCGTAAAACCCGGCCAAGGATGGTCATACACCGTCAGTATAGATCCGTCAATGAATTTGTGTATGCGGTAATGGTCTTGCTCAGGAATATGGATATCATCCCCCTTTATACTTAACTCTATTCCAAGTCGTTTAAATGTTTCTGGTATTATTCCCAGGTGGGCAACATCTGCATTCTTTATAGTAAGCTCACTCCCCGTCATAGCAGCAAGGCCTATAAATGAGCCCACCTCTATCATATCTGCAAGCAGGCGGTGACTGCATCCCTTCAATATATCTACACCCTCTATCGTCAGCATATTCGAACTGATACCACTTATCCTCGCACCCATAGCATTCAGCATATGGCACAACTGCTGCACATAAGGCTCACACGCCGCATTATAAATAGTAGTAACCCCTTCTGCAAGCACCGCAGCCATTACCAGGTTGGCAGTACCTGTAACGGAGGGCTCCTCCATCAGTATACTGGCGCCCCTTAGTTTGGCACCATTTAAAGTGAATAAATGCTCTTCCGCATCAAAATCAAAACTGACACCCATCTTCTCAAAACCCAGTATATGTGTGTCCAGCCTGCGGCGGCCTATCTTGTCTCCGCCGGGCTGCGGTATATAAGCCTTACGAAAACGTGCCAGCATGGGCCCGGCCAGCATTACAGTACCTCTTAGTTTACCCGATTTCTTTTTATAAGCATTTGTTGCAAAATAATCCGGGTCTATATTATTAGCCTGTAGTATCACAGTATTTTTCTCAGGCCTTTGCACACTCACACCAATTTCCTGTAATAGCTCTATCAATGTATTCACATCCAGTATGTTCGGAACATTATGCAGTGTTACAGGCTGGTCTGTAAGTAAAGCGGCACACAAAACTTGTAATGCTTCGTTTTTAGCTCCTTGTGGGGTTATAATGCCGCTTAGCTTCTGGCCACCGCGTATTTCAAAGGCATTCATACAGCAGGGGGTGATTATTTGTTTTTATTCTTATTGAATTTTCTGTTCTTATTATAACCACCACCGCCGCCATTCCCAAAATTTCCCCCATCTCTGCCCTCTCTGCCGCCATTATTAAAATTGCGGTTACCGCCACCACCTTTAAAATTGCGGTTGTTATTATTGTTATTGCGTGGTTTGAAAGCAGGTCGGTTATCAAAATGCACCCTGTATCCACCCGTTTCATAAACAAGCTTCCCGTCTGATAGTACAAGCAATTCATTCTTGATCATATCATCGTGCACTGGCTCTTTATGCCAATTGGTATAAGCCAGCTTCATATAATAGCCTATAGCCTGCGTAAAACCCTGTCGCTTTTCATCATCAGTTTCTGCAAGTGCTTTAACCAGCAATGCCTCTAGGTTCTTACCCAAATGGCGGTTTGGTATACTTTCCTGCGGGTAAGGAAGCACCTCCGGTTTTTTAAATACCATCTCAGGCGTAGGCGCGGGGTATGGGGCATCCACATCCAGCGTAAAATCAGTCATCTGGTACAGATGGTCCCAAAGCTTATGTTTATAATCCTCTATGGTTTTTAAATGCGGTGTAAGGGTGGCCATTAGTTCAATGATCGCTTCCGCATTACGCAATCGTTTCTCCCTGTCGTCAATCGTTACCAGGAATTCCACCATCTTCTGCACATTACGACCATATTCAGGCATCAGCATTTTACTGCGCGTAGTATTGTATTCTAAGTTCATGTTTTATAAAAAATAACCTGTTCAAAAATAGATTTAAAAAATAAAGAAAGCATCATCCCGAAATAGCCCGGATGAAAAATCACGTATAAGATTGAAAAAAACGGGGCAAGTCTGATCCAAAAGAAAGAGAGGGGATGGAAAATATTGCCGGAGTACGCACAGCAAATATAGCAAAAAAAATTACACTTCTTATAAAAATACGTAGAGACGCAAAAATATTGCGTCTCTACCAAATATTATCCGGTAAACCTTACCAGGAGGTACAAATCTCAACTATTTCCTAGGCTTCTGTTGTGCCGCCTTTTTCAGCGCCTTTTCGTGCTCTTCCGATTTTTTTTCAAAATCTTGTATCTGCTTCAGCAAATCATCATTAGGATCTATAGCTATTATCTTATCCTCAAGCTCCTTCATTTTGTCTTTATTATCCTTATTGAAATAATAGAGCAATTCATAATCATAAGCAGTTTTAAGGTCATTCTTCTTATCATGGTTAGGCCCTACTATGCCCAGCCACTTATCAAAAAACGGAATAGCAGTACCCTCTTTTGCCTCATTGTCCACAGCGGCAGCAACACGCCCCCTCCAGTAAGTGCCTGATGGCGGATCAGGATATTTGCTTTCCCACATCTCAGCATTCTTTGCAGCATTAGGATAATCCTTAGCATAATAATACATAATAGTAGTCCATGCATAATCGCTGGCGCTGGCATTAGGATTGTCAGTAATGATCCTGTTATACCAAAACGCAGATTTGGGATAGTCCTTATTGGTTTTAAATCCTTCCGCTATCTGGCGGTAAATATCAGATTTGTCCTTTGCAGAGTCCGATTGCAGCGCCTTATTAAAATAAAAATTGGCAGAATCTGCTTGCCTTGCCTGCATAAATATCCACGCAAAGTCCAGGTAGTCATCACTCGTTATCTTTTTAGGATTCTGATTCTGTATATACCTGCTCGCGTTCTTTAATGCATTTATAGTATCATTTGTTTCTTTCTGGCTAAAACCAAGTATCCCGTATATGGCTGGTTTCACAGGGCTGCATTTTGCTATCACTTCATTGGCAGCGGTAATAGCCTCGGGATAATGCTTGGCAAGAAAAAGTATAGTGGCATACTGTATCTTATCATCACATGAATTGTCAGATAAGTCCATATACATTTTAATGTTTTTAAGCGCATCTTCATATTTTCCCACGCGGAAATATACATTCGCCAGGTCCCTGTTAGGTATCGGGTTAGAAGCGTCAGCTTCCTTTGCCTTATTGTAATTGGTCAAAGCATCATTCCATGCATGCGCAGCATACCATAAAGCACCAATACGCGAAAACACCAAAGAATTCTTAGGGTCCTTTGCTGTTACATCCTCATAGTTATTCATGGCCTCGCCGCCACCGCCGGGCATTTTCTGGTAAGCATCACCCAGGCCTATATGCACATCGGCATTGTCTGTTTTCGTTAAGGCACTTTTATACCAATCTATTGCCTGCTGGTAATTGCCATTATCAGAATAATTGATCGCATCAGCTGCATACTTAAAAGGCTCCCATTCCTTCTTTCTTGCCTTGCTCACAACCGTCTGCAGTATCTGCATAGCCTGTGTTGCATTATTTTCTGCAAATGCCACCCTTGCCATACCAGACATATTCGCAACATCATCCGGAAATTTCCCGAAAGTACTTTTAGCATCATTTATCTTCCCGTCCGCCAGCTGGCATAAACCCAAATAATAATTGGCCATTGGGTTAGCCGCAGCCAAAGGCGTCAATATCTTCTCAGCACTCTGATACTTTTCATACTTATACATCTTAATACCGTCATCAACAGACTGTGCCCAAACATTAGCAGAACATAAGAGGGCAATAAAAATTACAATTGTTTTCTTCATTTTTAACAAAAATTACGTACTGGTTGTTTTCTATATTTTTGGATGGTTTTTTTATCTGTTTATATTTATATCAGCACTCCTTATCACCACATTCATGCGCAAAGGAAAAAGATTGGCATGTGCAAAAATAAGCTGCCCTCTTTCCCTGCTTAAAAAATTCGCAAAGCCCGTACCCAGGCCGGGGTAACTCTCCCGGTTTATATAATACAACTTCCTCGTCAGCGGGTACGATTTAATAGCTATATAAGCCTGGTAAGGCTGATAAAACTGCATAGTACTATCGTTCTGCACCGCAACCACTTTCACATTCTTTACAAAGGCACCATTACCCGAGGCGTCACCCGAATCCATCACATAACCCGAACCCACAAAACCAATAGCATCCGGATTATTCATCACATACTTCACCACCTCAGCATTCCCCTTCGCAGCAAAAACATTCGTACCCAGTTGCTGCCCCTTTAAAAGCGAATCCGTAATATATCTTACCGTGCTCGAAGCCTGGTTATCAAAAACCACCGTATACTTTTTCTTATACACACCGCTCAGTATACCCTTTATCTCACTCAGGCCAAGCATACTATCTGGCGACACATTATTTACAATCACCGCAATCGCATCCTTCGCCAGCTCTAAAGAAGACGTAAAAATTTGTTTCTGCTCGCACAATGCCTTCTCCTCCTTCGTCAAAGGCCGCGTCACCAAAATCAGGTGCGCCTTATTATCAAAATAATCCTGGAAACACTCCGCCTCAGGTTTGTAATGAATATTGATCTTTGCATCAGGATAAGAACTGTCAAACACCCTCAATTGTTCCTCTATCACAGGCCTGTAAGTCTCATCCGCACTAATATCCACACTCCCGCTGCTCAAAGTATCACTGTGTTTGCTCGCCTGGTCCTCGCAAGACAAAATACCTAGCGACATCAATACCACAAACAATAAATTCTTCAGCGAATGCATGGACAATATTTTAACAGGCTGCAAAGGTAAGTCAAGTATCAATTTTTTCGATTTATTTTTCTAAAACTCACTATACCCCGGTAAATTCTGAAAAGACCATATACTATAGCCAGGCTACCAAGCGTATAAGCATAACCTGTCGACAACTCCATCGTACCAAAATATTTAAGATATAATACCAGCACCCCTATTAGTATGTAAAAACTGCCCATGCCTAAGTCCAGGGCATTACGAAAACTTCTATATCCCTTGCTGTTTTCCAGGTTTTGACGATCTTCCATTCTATACCGGTTTTTATGCTGCAAACTTAAGCCTTAAAATAACGTCAATCACATACCCATTAGTATGATAATTATACGGCCATCATGTTTAAGACACCCCGGCACATTTTTTCCATAAAAGAATGATTTTTTGTTCATCTGCATCACAGCTGTAACCCTTAACCCACTCGAAGGGATTGTCACCCTCAGCTCAGTCGAAGAGATTGTCAGCCTGAGCCCAGTCGAAGGCTTGCTGAGACTCAGATTTGCTGTCAAATAGAAATCCCCCATAGGCAAGGATATACTATTCCCGCTGCCCTATCTCTCTCATTCACATATTCTCAAGCATATTGCGTTTTTTGTCTTTCAGCGCCTTGAAAAAAGAAGGTGTTAGCCCTGTTATTTTTTTAAACTGTTTAGAAAGATGCGCTACACTGCTATACTGGAGTTTCGATGCTATTTCGGTAAGAGTCAATTCATCATAAACAATCAGCTCTTTTACTCTTTCTATTTTATGAATGATGATAAATTGCTGTAACGTAACGCCTTTCACTTCAGAAAACATATTGGATACATAGGTATAATCTAAATTCATTTTCTGACTAATGTGAACAGAGTATTTCACCTCAGGCAATTCATCAGCATAATGAATCATTTCGATAACTATATTTTTTATTTTATCAATAAGTATTTGCTTTTTATTATCCAGCAATTCCAATCCCGATTTATGTAAAGCTTCACGCAATGCCTCGTATTGATTTTTCGGCACGTCCTTTTGGGTTTCTACCATTCCAAGATCAATAGCTAAATATGGTATACCCAATTTCTTTAGCTCTTCCTTCACCAGCATCTTGCATCTCAAACTTACCATATATTTAATATATAATTTCATTATTATCTTATTAAATATGCTCCCTCAATCATAACATACAAAGATAGCTTGATGCGATAGGACAACCTTTACAACGTTTTAGATACAAGTTGCATATTTCACAGGTGCGTTTATGGTCTAATTACATTAGCAACAACATTATTATAAGCTAGGGTGTTTTTATCGGCCAGCTTCGTGATATTTATCATGCTTGGGCATGCCTTAAAAAAACTGTGAAATATATAAGATTCCCCGGCGATTATATAACACTATAAATATAGAATATTCCCATATTTGGGACTCAGCAACAACTTAAAAATAACCGGTACACCATGACCTTTTTAAATTCTGACGCCAGGAGTTTAATAAAAAATATTTCGTCATTTTAATAATTATTAAATGGATCGTGAACCATTTACTTTACAGCAGGCCATCGCAGTGTGCGATGCATATAAAGATTTGAAAGGTACACCGCGACTTACTGAAAAAGGCGATTTTGAAGTTATAGAAGATATCCTTGTTACTCCATATGGCAACATCCATAAACAAATCTTTTTCGTCCTTTATAAAGAAATGAATTGTCCTTTCAAAGCAATAGAGTTTTACAATAGATTAGAATATGATATTGTCATCATCTTTCGTGAAATTGTCCCGATTGGCGATGGCTATATTAGTTATATCAATCTATGCAGCTATCTGGAAGAAATTGGCGGTTTTATAAACAGTGACTTTCTCAAAGAAGCATAGATCTTTGTTTTAAGTATCTGAACCAAAACATGCTACGTACCTGGGCAATACGTGATAGATGTAATATTTGGGCTGAACTGTATAACACTTTAAACAATGAATAGATCGAATTTTACCTGAGCAATTAAATTCAAACA
>CAIYVS010000372.1 GCA_903929655.1 uncultured Bacteroidota bacterium
GCCCATTGCCTTTGTCCCGATGAGTTAAATTGAACAATATAGACATCAGAATTACCACCAAATACTGACTGGTAGGACCCAACTGTAACAATATTACTTATACTGCTAGTTTCACCCGTCATATATACATTACCTTGATTATCACAAGTAATTGCATAACCAATTTCATCGCCCAGCCCACCATAATAAGTAGCCCAGTCCAGAGTAGGATCAATAATGAGTGTTCCATCGTATGCCTCAACATTAAAACTTAAGGTATGGTTTCTCAGTTCAAAAGTTGAAGCAATAGCTCTGCCACTTTCCGTTTCATAACTGTATAGCTTCTGTTCAATAACACTCCCCATCACCGTCATAGCTTTCACAACTCCGGCATTCGTTTCTTTCATATCATCAGCCCCATGATACCTCAGTTTAATGCTCTTTACATCTCCACCGGGCCTCACTACAAAATCATACTCCAATTCATTATCCTTAATGTAGAGCACCCAATCTATATTCGGATATACATCCTTGTAAGTCACCTTTTCATAACTATGCACAACACATCCATGATCCGGGCTGAATGGAGCAGTATAATAAGTTTCGTAATAACCTTGTTTTTCCTCTGCAAATACTACAGCATTCTCATTAGCCCCTACCAGTTCAACATCCATACGGCACATCTCAACAGGAACTGAAGGTTCTTCAAAATGGGTACCTGGCTTGTCAGTAAGCTTAGATATCATCCCCTCTCCTTTGGAGAGGCAGAGAGAGGTATTTTTGTTCCATTGGTAATGAATCCCTCCCTTCCCAATAAACACATTCAATCCCTGCCCCGTCGCAATTTTAAAATCTATATCATTCCTCGCATTCCCATACTGGTCCATTATTTGCCCCCTGTTTTCAATAAAACAAAGGGAGGACTGCTTGGCTTGCTCCTTTGCTGATAAAGTAAGACAGGCAAACAAACAAGAAAACGCAAATATGGTACGGATCATCGTAGATTAATTAACAGATAGTGTATATTATAAAATTAACAAACAAAATGCATAAGCACATCCCTTTTTTATAATTCAAGACATTTTCCCAACCACTATTCAAAGCATAGATAAGATTTCAATGAATTATTTTACTATATTTACCTATACAAATTCTTTATTGACGAGCATTCGATGTCGACAATATACATTCAATATTTAGGTCCCGGCATATTCAGTAACAACAAAATAACATAGAATGAAAAAACACTACTTACTTTTTTTGCTAACATTGCTGGTATATAACCGCACGTTGGCACAAACTTGCGCAGACTATACAGTACAACTATCAGCAACAATACAATTAATGCCTCCAAAGATTACGCT
Source organism: uncultured Bacteroidota bacterium (assembly GCA_903929655.1). Taxonomy (GTDB): domain Bacteria; phylum Bacteroidota; class Bacteroidia; order Chitinophagales; family Chitinophagaceae; genus JABDGU01. The sequence goes on from CAIYVS010000372.1 coordinate 1,344, forward strand.
CTCATGGAAACCATTAACCTATGCAAGTTCCATAAGTATTTACAGAAAAACACTGACAGCAACTACATGGGGAACCGCCATTTCATCCTTACCGGCTTCCGATACTACCTATACAGATGCCGCCTTGGTTGCAGACTCTGCCTATGAGTATTGGGTCAATGCCCCGGGATCAAGCATCTCCGCTACAGGTTATATCTATGCAGGTATTAATGCACCTGCCATCCACAATCGTGGCATCCTGGACCTGATAGTTGATTCTACCTTCAGTGACTCCTGCAAAACGAGTATCACTCAATTAATGAATGACCTTAGCGGTGATGGCTGGCAAATAATCCGTCATGATCTTGCAAGAACAGTTAACGATGTTACAGCTCATGGCCTGATTAAAAATGATTATACAACACATCCTAACCTGAAAGCCGTTTTATTACTCGGGCATATTGCCGTACCATATAGCGGCGACCTTAATCCTGATGGTCACCCCAATCATCTTGGCGCATGGCCTGCAGATGTTTATTACGCCAACATGAATGGCTATTGGGGAGATATTATTGTTAATGACACTAGCTCTTCTTACGCAGCAAACAAAAATATTCCAGGTGATGGGAAATGGGATCAGACCATACTACCCTCTGCCGATGAGTTGCAAGTTAGCCGCATCGATTTTTTCAACATGCCCGCATTTGCAAAAACAGAGATACAATTGATGAACGCTTACCTCAATAGGGATCATACTTACAAAATGGATTCTCTGTCAATAAATCACCGTGGCCTTGTTGACGACAATTTTGGCACATTTAGCGGAGAAGCATTTGCATCCAATGCCTGGCGAAATTTCGCCCCATTGATCGGAAAAAACAATATACAAAGCATCGACTTCATTACCTCTTTGAACGACTCTGCTTATCAATGGGCATATGGTTGTGGTGGCGGAACTTTCACCAGTGCAGGAGGCATTGGCGCCACAACAGATTTCGCTGCAAATGATGTAAATGCTATTTTCACAATGCTGTTCGGCAGCTATTTTGGCGATTGGAATGTGCAAAACAATTTCCTTCGTGCCCCCCTTTGTTCCAACGTTCCGGCACTTACTTCATGCTGGGCAGGTCGGCCGGATTGGTTCTTTCACCATATGGCAATAGGCGAGAACATAGGATATTCTGCCTGGATCACTCAAAATGACAACACCTTATACCAACCACTTAGTTTTTCAGCAAATTGGATACACGTTGCACTCATGGGCGATTTATCATTAAGGACGGACTATATTAAACCAGCCCGAAATTTAATTGCCAGTAGTTCAGCAAATGCAGGCGCACACCTTAGCTGGACAGCCTCTCCCGACCCTGCTGTGATAGGTTATTACGTTTATCGTTCCGATACTTTATATGGTAATTATCAGCGCTTATCATCATTATTGACTGCAACAACCTTTAATGATACTGTTGGGCTAAACGGACTTAAATATTATATGGTAAGACCCGTAAAACTGCAGCAAACTCCTTCAGGCACTTATTACAATTTAGGAATCGGCATTACAGATACTGCAACCGTTTCCTACCCCTCATTGGTCGCCAATATCACCGCAATCGAAAATGTTTCATTATTCCCTAACCCTGTAAAAGACAGGCTGAATATGATATTGAACAGCACTTCCAATTCTTCTGTTACAATTAGTATTATAAATCAGACAGGACAAAAAATACAGACAACAACACAGCAGATAAAATACGGTTCAAACTCATTTTCCTTCGATGTAAGCAAACTCCCCACGGGCTTTTACATCGCAATAATAACAACAGACAACAGTTCTTTCGCTGCAAAGTGGATAAAGACAGAATAGAATATCAATCAGGTAAGAAAAAGCGCCGGTAGCATAAAACTACCGGCGCTTTTTTATATTTTATCAAATTATTTACCGCTTGACATACCAGGAGGAGTTGCACCGCCGGGTGGTGGTGCAGCCTGCATTCCCTGTGGCCTGTTTTGCATTCTGTTCTGTATCATTTGCCTTCTTTGCTGCTCCATCGTCTGTAATTTCTGAAACTGTTCTGCAGTAAATACTTTTTTAAGATCTGCATCTTTATTCGCAGACATTTTATTCATAGCCTCTCTTTTATCTGGCATATCCTTATTGGTAATGATTACTTCCATTTCCTTGGTATACTTCAGGTTGATCGCATTCACCTTCGGCAATTGGTCCTTGCTCAGGCCAAATTGATTTTGCATCATCTCAGTCTGGCTTTTAGCCCTCTCTTCAGCAGTACCACGACGCCCTTGCATTTGTTGGGCCGACAAATCAACCGGCACTAAAATTGCCAGCAAGGCAATACCTTTAATGACATTCTTAATATTATTTTTTTTCATAAAACCTTAATTTGTTTTTTACAAGGTGAAATAATCAAGTTTCGATAAAGGTAAATAAAAATGTTTTATGGTTTACACAGCGCCACCTGTGATTTAACATCCCTGGTTAATGCCGCCATTTCCTTATCATCATATTTTTTATAAAACTTCTCATTCAGATCATTAATATCTTTATTCAGATCATTCATCTCTTCATCCAGGTTTTCAAGCTTGTCAGAAAGTGCCTTCTGTTTGTCCACCAGCCCCTCCGAACGAAATCCATCATCCTTCGATCCCGAACTGTCAAAATCTCCCCCGGCTGGCTGGCGTAATGTTTGCATTAATTCAGCATGCAGCTTATCATACTCCTCGTTTATCCAAAGTAAGCGGCATTTTTTGTTGGCAAGCTCACTGGCATCGTCATGCATACTTCTATTACAGGAGCATAACAATACGCAGATAAACAAAAAAATATAGCATATAAAATTCTTCACGTCCCTATATAAAACAGCATACAAAACTATTAAAATCCTACAAGATTTGCCAACAAGCCCATGTCGTCCATTTGCAAAATATCAGCTTCTGTCTATCTTTATAAACAACAATATAAGCATTTTGCTCATGGCACTTTTCGAAAAACTGGCTAATTATAAAGACACCGGCATCCTCCTCATGCGTTTAGGCCTCGGCTTTATGATGATAACACATGGCCTGCCTAAATTAATAGCAGGGCCCGAAACCTGGACAAATATAGGTTCATCTATGGGGCTTTGGGGCATCCATTTCGCACCTGTTTTCTGGGGTTTTATGGCCGCAACTGCTGAGGGCATAGGTGGCGTTTTAGTTATCCTGGGCCTTTTCTTTCGTCCTGCATGCCTCTTAATTATGATCACAATGGCAGTTGCTGCCACCCATCATTTCTCTGCCGGCGAAGGACTGAAAGGCGCAGGGCACGCCCTCGAAATCGGTTTTGCTTTTCTTGGCCTCCTCTTTATCGGGCCGGGAAAATATTCTGTAGATAAAAAATAAACAAACCATTCTCATTGTCCATATTCCATATCCCCATTCGTTATTAAAAAATAAAACACAAAAACGATGGCAAAGACAATCACTCAGAAAGTAATTTTTAAAGGTACTGCAGTTGCCAAACTGTACAGCATGTATCTTGATTCAAAACACCACGTAGCACTAACCGGGGGACATAAAGCTAAAATTGCTGCTACAGCGGGAGACAAATTCTCTGCCTGGGATGGCCATATCATTGGCAGGAATCTGCAACTGCTAAAGAACAAACTTATTGTGCAGGCATGGCATGGCAGCGATTGGGATAAAACCGATGCAGACTCCACTTTCATCATGCTCTTCGAACAAAAAGGAAAGGACGCTGTCATCCATATGACCCATGCCAATATTCCAGATGCCCATGTAGCCGGTATCAAAAAAGGATGGACCGACTGTTACTGGACTCCATGGAAAGCATATCTCGCATCTAAATAGTTCCTGCCGGGGGGATCGATTTGCTCAATCGTTTCACATACACAATAAACGATAGCAGGATGATCCCCTCGCCTATACCAAACATGGTCCAGTCGAAATAAGTAGGTACATAACTGCTCAGGTCTGTAAACAAAGAGCCCCCCGATCTCAGGTTACGCATCAGGATATCACCCTTATGCCTCACATAGTCTTCAGTAAAAGAAATGATAGCAATGATGGAACCCATCCACAACATTAATTGTTCCCCGCTGTGCAAATGCACATGTACATGCTTCTCAGAATAGTAAATGATCGCCAGGGCAAACAATATCAAGGTCATAGCAATGATAACAGGCGTTATCACAGGTCCCACCCAGGGCACCGGTATCAGGAAGAGGATATCCCATGTCATCAAAGACTCCGGCCAGTTTATAAATACCTTCAGGAATACATAATAAAAGATATCCCAAACTGCGAATGAATAAATGAAATAGGCAAAACGCTCCGCCTTGTTCTTGCCCGCCAGCTTACCAATGGCCATCAGCATAATGATGGTAGCAGCCTCTCTCCACAATTCCGTAACGGCCACCCCATGATCTATAGGCTGCAAAGGAAATGAAAAGCCATGAGGGTAATACAATTTCCTCAGGTAGATAACCACAGCCGTCTCCAAAAAGCCCATAGCAATACTAAAAAAGCTAACCCAGTATAATGTTTTTTTAAGGCCCATGTGTTTTGATTATAGAAAAAAACGCGGTACTTACCTCTTTATTTGAAATAACTTCCGTTTTTATTGCCTGTACTTTTTCATTACCTCTTTATGTGGTTTTCCTTCTCCTTTTGCCGATTGTTTAAAAGCCTCATCAACATCAACTTTTACGTGTTCAGGCAAGTCATCCCATAAATCATAAGCCCCTTCAATTTCAAAAATGGCATGAATCATTCGCAAAGTTTTTTCATCTGCTTTATCAACATATTCTTTTACTTTCTTTCGTAATATTTCTGTTGTCGCCATTACTACCTGAACATTTACTCATTTTATCCCGCAAATCTCATACCACAAAAAAGCCATCCCGTTTTACGAGATGGCTTTTTCAATATCAATTTATTTCTTTGCGTCTTAGCGCCTTTGCGGTTAAACTAAATCGCGCATGCTTATTACGCTGTTACCTTGCCCTTTGCTTTAGAAACTACTTCTGTTTCTATGTTCTTAGGTGCGGGTGCATAGTGGCTGAACTCCATAGTAGAAGATGCGCGGCCTGATGATAATGAACGCAGCTGCGTTACATAACCAAACATTTCGCTCAGCGGCACTTTTGCTTTTATCACCTGCAGGTTGTTACGGCTGTCCATACCTTCCAGCATAGCGCGGCGACGGTTCAGGTCACCGGTTACGTCACCCATGTACTGGTCAGGAGTTAATACTTCTATCTTCATGATAGGCTCCAGCAATACAGGTTTGCATTTCTTACCTGCTTCACGGAAACCGGATTTGGCACAAAGCTCAAAGCTCATAGAGTCAGAATCCACCTGGTGGAAAGAACCATCATGTATGCGGATCTTCATATTCTCTACAGGGAAACCTGCTAATGGACCTGTGCCCAAACAAGCTTCAAAACCCTTCTGTATAGCAGGGATAAATTCGCGCGGAATAGAACCCCCGAATATTTCATTGATGAACTGGTAAGAGCCTTTACCTTCTGCCAGGAACTCAGGATCAGCAGGGCCGATCTCAAATTCTATATCGGCAAATTTACCACGGCCACCCGTTTGTTTCTTGTATATCTCGCGATGGTTAACCATCAGCGTGAAGGCTTCTTTATAAGCCACCTGTGGTGCGCCCTGGTTGATCTCTACCTTAAACTCGCGACGCATACGGTCTACGATAATTTCAAGGTGCAATTCACCCATACCGCTCAGGATGGTTTGTCCGGTATCCTCATCTGTCTTTACACGCAGCGTAGGATCCTCTTCAATCAGCTTGGCTATCGCCATACCCAGCTTGTCCACATCAGCCTGAGTTTTAGGCTCGATGGCTATAGATATAACGGGCTCGGGGATGAACATGTTCTCCAATACAATTGGGTGCTTTTCATCGCAAAGCGTATCTCCTGTCTTAATATCTTTAAAACCTACCGCAGCGCCAATATCACCGGCCTCAATAAAGTCTAATGGATTTTGTTTGTTGGCGTGCATCTGCATGATACGGCTGATACGCTCATTCTTACCACTACGGGTATTATAAACATAAGAACCTGCATCCAGGTGACCGCTATAGCAGCGGAAGAAGGCCAGGCGGCCCACAAAAGGATCCGTCATGATCTTAAATGCCAGTGCTGCAAATGGTTCTTTAGCATCGGGCTTGCGCTCCAGTACTTTTTCAGGATCGTCAGGGTCTGTACCTTTAATAGACTCCACGTCCATAGGGCTTGGCAGGTAACGGATCACCGCATCCAGTGCCACCTGCACACCTTTATTCTTGTAGGCAGAACCGCAAAGCATAGGTATGATAGCGATATCAATAGTTGCTTTACGCACCGCTTCATGAATTTCGTTTTCGCTGATGCTGTTCGGATCATCAAAGAATTTCTCCATCAGGTGGTCATCATAACCCGCTACAGCTTCTACCAGTTGCGCGCGCCAGTATTCCACATCTTCCTTCATATCATCCGGAATAGGTATTTCCTTATAGGTCATACCCTGTGTAGCATCATCCCAAACAATGGCCTTCATCTGTATCAAATCCACCACACCTTTAAAATCATCTTCTGCACCTATAGGCAATTGCAAAGGCACCGCATTAGCGCCCAGCATGGTCTTTACCTGGTTCACCACCATCAGGAAGTCTGCACCTACACGATCCATTTTGTTTACAAAACCAATACGAGGCACCTTATAACGGTTAGCCTGGCGCCACACCGTTTCGCTCTGGGGCTCTACCCCATCCACTGCGCTGAACAAGGCTACCAGCCCGTCAAGCACACGCATAGAACGCTCCACCTCTATGGTGAAATCCACATGGCCCGGAGTATCAATAATGTTGAATTTGTATTTTTTAGATTCCGGTAATGCTTTTCCCTGCGTGGTAGGGAAATTCCAGAAACATGTAGTTGCAGCAGATGTGATGGTGATACCGCGTTCCTGCTCCTGTGCCATCCAGTCCATAGTGGCAGCACCCTCATGCACCTCACCTATTTTGTGGTTCACACCGGTGTAGTAAAGAATACGTTCAGTAGTAGTGGTTTTGCCAGCGTCAATATGCGCAGCTATCCCGAAATTGCGCTGTAAGCGTAAGTCAGCCATTGGTAGTTATATATTAATTATTAATAATTTAAAGCCCTAATTTGAGGTGCAAAGGTAAGGAAATATTAGATTATTTAGAAAAGAAAAAATGCTTGAATTATCCCCAATCAGGGCTGTCATTTCGAACGGCGTACAGCGAAAGCGAAACAAAGTGAGAAATCTCCTGAAAACTTGCAATTAGTAAAATAGAAATTCTTTTGCCACCAACTTTCTCTCTCCTAACATCATCCCTTGCGTCGCACACTTGTACTTTCTGGCTCTATTCCGCAAAATATTTCAAATATTTTCAAAATTTCCGTAAAAATACCCTTGTGTGGAAGACTTAGTTTAACTATTCTTACATGTAATTTCATAAATAACAACAAATTAGTTTCATAATCCTTAAAGTTTCATCCAGATGAAAATATACCTTGAAGATGTTTTCAAAAAATCAGGTGTGCCCACTTATACTTTTGTAAAACCTGTAGAATATAATAATATCATCGTTGCCCTTAGGACGAAAGGAAGGGGAATAATTGTAGAAGGGCCATCAGGAATTGGCAAAACCACCTGTATCCAAAAAGCAATCGAGGAACTTGGATTAAATAAAACTGTATTCAAAATATCATCAAGAAAACAAGAAGACAGAGAATTTCTCAAATTGCTTCCTGAATTTAAAGGCTTTGGGACTGTAATAATTGACGACTTTCATGTCCTACCCGAGGACATAAAATTGACAATCGCTGACTATATGAAAGTATTGGCAGACGAAGAAAGAGAAAATGATAAAATTATTTTAATTGGAATAAATAAAGCCGGCGATTCTCTCGTTAAAATGGCTGCTGACCTCAATAATAGAATTGACACAATTAGATTCGAACGTAACCCCGACGAGAAAATCGAGAGTCTTATTACAAGTGGAGAGGATGCGCTAAATATTAAATTCAATATAAAGCAAGAAATTACAACGCTATCAAGGGGGAGTTTTCACATAGCACAATACCTCTGTAGTGAAATATGTACTCTAGCTGGTCAGCTCGAAAATTCAGAGCTAGAAAAGCTAATAGGAATTAGTATTGAGGTAATTAAACAAAAGGTTTTAGATGAATTTAGTAGGACATTTTATCATAAAGCTAAAAGCTTTGCGACTGGAACTCGACTGCGACGAGAAGGAAGAGCCCCATATTTGCATTTGTTATTTTGGCTCTCTATGTCAGATGATTGGACAATCCAAATAGATGATATTGTAAGACGTTATCCTGAACATAAAATCAGTATTACGCAAATTGTTGATAAAGGGCACCTTGAAACATTAATTCGCGAATCTCCAGAAGTTCAAGATGTCATACATTATGACAGTAATTCAAGAATTTTAACTGTTGAAGACCCTAAATTTATGTTTTACATAAGAAATTTATTGTGGAGTAAATTCTCTAAACAAATTGGGTATGTTGGTTTTCTATACACTAGCAAATATGACTTTGCTTTATCATTTGCAGGAGAAAATAGAGCGCTTGCTGAAAAAATAAATACA
>CAIYVS010000373.1 GCA_903929655.1 uncultured Bacteroidota bacterium
ATTCTTGAAGCGCTCAAACAATCTAATTACAACAAAAGCAAAGCTGCCAAATTACTAAATATCGACCGCAAAACACTTTATAATAAAATGAAACAATTTAAAGATTTTAATTCAAAATAAAGATAAGTCGCTACATACCAGTACAAATACACTGAATAATGAATGGGGAAGAAAACCTGAAAATTACTGATACAATGTCGTCCGTATCCGGCCTGCCTGAAACATTTTTTAAAAATGTTGTGTCTTCAGGTCCGGAAATACATGTGGTATTGAACGGGCAAACATTTAAAATAATGTTCTCCAGCCCTTTATTTCATTCGCACTTAAAGTATACCCCGGAAGATATAGCTGACAAAAGCTTTTCATTCCTTACCCTCTTCGACGATTTCCAGTCAGAACGATTCATTACACATATCCGCAACATATCTGACAGCTATATCCTGAAAGGCAAATATGTATACTACAAACTTTATGATAAGGAAAAGAATACCAAGCCTGCATACATCTATATATCCTGTTTAATAAATCAGCCTGCAAACGCTGAGCTTTATCACCTGATGATACTACCCGATGTATCAAACTACACATTCCCTTTCATATCAACAGATACACGTAATTTATTTCTTGAACAATTCTCAAACGAAGGATTTGGCACTTTTGAATGGATGGTGCAAACAGATAAAGTCTACTGGTCTGAAGGCATATATGACATTTATGAAATAGACAAAAACAAAAAAGATATTAGCTTCAATTTTATAAAACAATTTGTACACCCGGACGACGTTGATTCTACTGACAACATTATGAATCAACTAATGGAAGGTGGACAAACCGACATGGAATACAGGATCATCACCGGGAAAAAGAATGTAAAGGTGATACATTCTCTTAGAAAGATGATATTGGATAACGATGGCAAACCTATGAAACTGGTTGGCAGCATCAGGGATATTTCTGCGAATCGTTTTATTGAGGATAATCTGAAAAAACACGTTGACGAATTAAACAGATCGAATAAAGAATTAGAGGAGTTTGCTTACATTGCAAGCCATGACCTGCAGGAACCATTAAGAAAGATCAGCACATTCAGCGACCGCCTTTCAGAAAAATATTCGAATGCACTTACTGAAGAAGGAACTATGTATTTGCAGCGAATTATTGCATCTGCAGAAAATATGCGCCTGCTTATAAATAATTTGCTGGAATTTTCAAGGATCACAAAATCCACACAGCCATTTAGCCCTGCAAATCTCAATTTTATATTGCACCAGGTAAAGACTGAGTTGGAATTAATTATAGAGGAAACGGGCACTGTCATTCAGTGTGATCATTTACCTACCATCATTGGGTCTGCCACACAACTAAAGCAGCTTTTCACAAACCTCATCAATAACTCAATAAAATTCCGCAAGCCGTATGTGAGACCTATCATTAACATTGAAACGGGCACTTTAAACAGTAAAGAAAAAATTGCCAGAAATTTATCTCAAAGTATAACTTATCATAAAATTCAGATCACTGATAATGGTATTGGTTTTGAGAATGAATACGCAACACGTATATTCCAGGTCTTCCAACGTTTACACGGCAAATCAGAATATCCGGGTTCGGGTATCGGCCTTGCAATCTGTAAAAAAATAGTTGAACACCACCACGGACTGATATTTGCCGAAAATATTCCTGGATGTGGGGCTCGCTTTACTTGCATATTGCCGGAGCAGCAGCTGACTTCCTAAAAAAAATTTTGAATGAATGTGCAAAACAGCAATGTAAAGATACTGATAGTAGATGACGATGAAGATGACTTCTTCATTACAAGCGAGTACATTAAACACATTCCCGGTAACTCTTACCAGATTGATTGGTGCCCGAAATACCATGAAGCCTTGAGACACATGCTGGAAAGAAATTACAATCTTTATTTAGTTGATTACAGGCTGGGAGCAAAAAGCGGTGTGGACCTTCTGAAAGAAGCTTTAAATGCAAACTGCGAAGAGCCGGTTATCCTGCTTACAGGCAAGGGCAACTACGATGTTGACATAGAAGCTATGCAATTAGGCGCGGTTGACTACCTGGTTAAAACAGAACTTAGCATAGAGAAAATGGAACGGAGTATACGCTATGCTATCGACAGGGCAGCTACCCTTAAAGCCCTTAAAGAAAACGAACGTAAATACCGGAGTATTTTTGAGAAGTCTAAAGATATGGTGTTCATAGCAGACTATGATCTTAATTTCCTGGACGTCAACGAAGCTATACTGCCTTTATTAGGCTATTCCAATAAAGAAGCTCTCGCAATAAATTTATACCAGCTTATTGATAAAGAAGAAGACAAAACCGATCTGAAAAAATTATTAAAATCATATAAGCAAGTTAATGACCTGGAAATTGAATTAAACACAAAACAATCCCTCCTGGGCAAATACGCGATCTTAATACCCTAATAACAATTATCATATACTTAACGTCGAAATCATTTTGCCTTCAATTTCGCCTAAACCGGGCGAAAACTTTGGCTGAATCATCTTAAGTGTAGCATTGTTTTTGCCATTTCCCAATGATTTTCGCAACCAATTGCTCAGA
>CAIYVS010000374.1 GCA_903929655.1 uncultured Bacteroidota bacterium
AGTTTTGTAAAAGGCTAATTCTGTTCCCGTTCCTTTATTCACAGTTCTTTTGTTCTTATTTCCTCCGTTCAGAGGTTCATCGTCTCTCGTTCTATAGTGTCTCATTTTATGGTCTTGTTTTCCCTGTTACATTTTTTTTTCAAAAGCGGCATACAGAAAAGAGAGAAGGAAAGAACTAGAGGAGAAAGAGAAGAGAGAGAAAGAACAGTAAATAGTTCCTTCGATCTAATTTGTTTCTCTGTTCTATAGTTCCTTGTTCCCTCATTCAATGTTTCCCCGTTCTTCGTTCTATCATAGCTGTATCCCGTTCTGTAAATAAAGGTCAAGGTCATCCCCATCCCTGAAAAGGTTATTCTCTCCGCAGCATGCAATAGAGTACATATATTCGTCTGAATTAAAATGACCGAACAAGGATACGATACCTGCTTCTTTGAGTTGTTGTTCCTCTTCAGTTGTGAACCATTGACCTCGTTGTGAGAACCAGACAATGATATGTTCTACTCCGTATTCATGTTCGATACGCATTCCCCGGTCATTGAATCCCTGTGGTAAGAATAACATTTGTTGTGTATTGTTTTTATATTTATCGTTTCAGTGTTCTCAACTCCATCGTTCTGTTCTTCATAAACAGACGGAGATTATCTTTGTTTCTGAAAAGATGGTTTTCTCCTTTCAAATGGACCGAATAGTTATATGGGTATCCTTCACAATCACCGTAAAACGATATAACACCGGCTTTTTTAAGTCGTTGTTCCTCCTGATAGGTAAAAATTTGGTTCCGTTGAAAGAAAGAGACTATAATATGTTCTACCTTATATTGGTTCGAAATACGCATTCCCTTTGTGTTAAATCTTTTTGGTAAGAATAACATTAGTTGCGAGTTAATTGGTTAGATTGAAATAGATATTAGATTAGTTTATAGTTTCCCCCTCACTTGCTATAAGGATTTACATTATAGGAATAGAAGGTTTATCAGTGATCAGTCATTTAGAAAGAAGATAAAAGAGGGGTTTAGAAGCGGGCTCGTGTTTGCATGTACGCGCTAACGTTTGCATTGTGAGTTTATCCGCTTGCTATTCCCCTGATGTCTTTGTGGGTTATTATTCTGCTGTTCCGGTTTTATCGTTGTTACAGTGGGACTGTGGCACTGTTGCTATGGTGCTACTGTTCCGATGGAAACGGTGACGGTAATGATAATTCTGTTCTGCTGTACTGGTATCTCTTCTTCGCAACTGTATATTGCTACTATATCAGCGTGACGATAAACAGTCTTTAAATAGTGTTTTGCTCCCGCTATAGCTTCTTCTGCATTAGGTTTATAGCGGACCCTTAATGTGCCCTCTTTCATCTTTATTCTGAATATATCGAATAGTATATACCCGATGAGATAGGTCTTATTGTTTGTGTTCGTGTGCATGTGTCTGATTGATTTGAATGAGTCTTGTCTGAATTGATTAGGTCTGTGGTACTGTGTGAATTTGATTAGGGATGGTTGGATGGTTGAACGGTTCACTGTTCAATAGGCTACCGTTATACCGACACTCTACGAACGATGCTATTTTAAAAGTAGTTCTGTAGACAGTTCAGGCGTCCATCGGTTCATTGAGCCAACGTTGAATAGGCACCCTACGAGCGGTGCTATTAAAAAGCAGCTCTATAGACAGTGCCGCTGTCCATCGGTTCATCGAACCAACGTCACATAAGCACTCTACGATAGATGCTATTAAAAAAGTAATTCATTAGACGGGTCAACCGACAACCGTCCAACGAGCCACTGTTGCACCGACACCCTACGACCACCGCCACTAAAAAATACGCACACCCGTCTGGTAGGTGTGCATACTCCCTTTTCTTTAACCCTTAATTTCTTACCCCTTACTCCGCCATCTGAAACGATGACGATGTCCGCGTATCCCCACCATTAGTAGGCGTATAATCACGCTTCTCCACCTGTACGGTATACTGTGACCCGTTCTTCGGCTTATTGGTGTCCTCTGCGAACCTTCCATTTGCTACAACGGTAACAGTTTTCTTTTTACCCTCAAGATCTATTTCCATAGGTATAAAAGCCAAACGGTATTGAACCGTTTCCCCGTTCACATCTTTAGGCTGTGTTAACCTGTCCGATATCTGACCACCCCTGTAAATACCTTCAAAGGTTTGCCCCGCCTGAAGCGATGCGGCAAGGGATACCCCGCCAATGTTAACTGTCTTTGCGCCTGTTGTTACTTTGCTCATAAATCAAATCGTTTTAATCGTTAGATAAGAAAATATCATTTTAAAATTCCATCCCACCCAACAAAAGAAACGGAAACCAGACCCCCGTCCCCCCCGTTGGGCGCAAAACATACAGGGGGGTCGGGATGGGGCAGTTTGTGAGCATACACATACGTTTATCTATTTAAAATAATATGTCCCTTGGTCCTACCATAGGTTTACAAATGGCAAGGGGGACCTATTGATCCTGAAATAGGTTTACGTTTGGCAGCACACACATGATTATGAGCGTAATATAAGTCGCCTTAAGGCTATTCACTTATGCTATTTTGGGATACAGGTGAGTCGTCATGCAGTCGCTGTATCCCCCATATGTCAAAGATCTTCGCTATATATTCATATGTAGATATGTAAATATGTAGCAAACATAAATACATTTTATATCACAAAAAAATATTAATTAAAATATTTCATCTATATTTGTATTAAATTTTAAAGTAATGTATTTAGAAGGTGTCATTGTGTGTGTCGGCTACGGGGATTTCCTGGCCCACACGCTTCCTCACAACAAACAACATTTTAACAGGCTGGTAGTAGTTACCGACACTAAGGACGAGGATACAAGGGCCTTATGTGAGTTCTACCATGTCGAATGTATCCAAACAGACGCATTCTATGAGAACGGGGACCCGTTCAACAAAGGGAAAGGCATCAATGCAGGACTGGCTGTTTTGTCTAAGGCAGGCTGGGTCATTCATTTAGATGCAGACATCTATCTGCCGGAACAGACCCGATCTATTTTGGAACGGCTGGAACTGGACGAAAGGAGCATATATGGCATAGACCGTATGATGTGTCCGACCTACCAGGCATGGCAGGACTTTAAAGACAAGCCTAAACCCATTCATGAAGGCTGGATATATGTTCACACTACAGCTTTTCCAATGGGTGTCCGTATAGCTGAGTATGCGAAGGACGGTTATGAGCCGATCGGTTTCTTCCAGATGTGGAACCCGAATATGTCAGGGGTCTATACCTACTCCGAACAGCATGGCACTGCAGACAGGACCGATATACTGCAGGCTAAGAAATTCAGCAGGGGCAGGCGCCAGTTGCTGCCGGAGATCATCGGCATTCACCTGGACTCGGAGAACCTGAACCTCAGTGAAATGGGCAAGAACTGGAACGGAAGAAAAACAGCTCCATTCAGGCAGCAGGAAGCTATCCTGTTAAAGGCAGGCAAGCTTGCATATCCAAGGCTGAAAATAAGAAGGGCTTACAGGCTGCCTTGCCTGAAAAGGTTACAGCTGCATATAGCAAGCAAGCTTGCTTATTTCAAGAACATTTAAAATAGATACGGATCATTGGCGCAGGTTCTATTGTATGATAAACACACAGCATCTTATTCCGACCAGGCAAGAAAGGTCGTAAAGATCTACTGTGCCCTGGAAGACATAGCGCTTTCCAAAACGGAAGAACAGGTCATGGCCTACCTCATTACGTATGGCATCAGTGACCGCACACGACAGGACTTTTTAATAGGTAAGCTGGTAAAGACGCCCGATTCTCTTTATTCCATGCTCAATAAACTAAAACGCCTCGGGCTGCTGCTCAAAGATGATGCAGGTTATCACCTGGTACCTGCACTACGCTTTCAGCCGCAAAGGATGATAGGGCTTAAAATAAAACTGGAGAACATATAGATGTATAACCCGGACCTACTATATAAACGGACCGCGACAGCGGCTGGTGTGCAGCCTTCGGAAGCAAGAAGCGCGGTGATACATTATTTCAGCACGGTGAAGGATGCGGTCCGCAACCTGGAAGCACCTGCTTATTACATCGACCACATCGGCACCATCAGTGTCCGCATGTCAAGTCTGGAAAAGGAAATGAAAAAACGGATACAGTTGTACCGGTTCTGTAAACGGTTTTACCACAATAACCCGGTACGCCACCATAAAATAATTGACCATACACGTGAAGAGATCACTCGCCTTAACCGCATCCGCCATCAACTCAAAGATTTCTATGCTGAGAAGAAAGCTAACCGAAACAGTCGCGTTGGTAAAACATTCCTGGCCACACAAATGGGATATTACAGGGGCAGCATGGATGATATTATGGCTGAAGATAAGCAGGGACAAAATAACCCTGGATAAAATAGCAGAGCGCCAGCGCATCTGTAAAGGCTGCGATTTCTTCAATGAGAACGCTGTAAAGGCAGGCTGGTATCAAAGTACCCGCAAACGCCCACACTGCAGCATTTGTAAATGCGACATCTTTTTAAAAACAAACTGCCTTAGCTGTGTATGCGGCATGGATATTATGGACCCTGCCAAAACAAAGTGGGACGCAATAAAATAATAGAAATAAAATGAATAACCAGACCGTACAAAAAGAGATCATCCGAAACATAGGGGAGCTTATGGTTCTCTATCCCCAATATACAGCCAGCCAGCACCTTGTACATTTTCTGCGTTCATTAGGCGACGAGGAAAAAGCCTATAGCTGGACCAACCAGAAGCTGCTGAAAAAAATAGAGAACTACCGTGAAGAACTGGCAAATGAACTTGCTGAGCCATCGGATACAGACGATGAAGATGACGACTTTTAATTCCCCTGATCCCCTGCAGCCCATCCTATTTGATGGGCTGCATTCTTAAATGAAATAAATGGCAGCAAAAAAAAATAACGGCTATCTGAATTTCAACCTCGGATGGCTGGAATCAAAGGCAGTTGAACTCAGAACCTATGTGGACGATCATCCCATCGAAACATTAAGGGACCGCACTGACCTGCGCCAGACACAGAACGGAGGCATGGTCACCGTTGTAGTGGCCTCAGTAGAAAAGCAGGTAAGATCGATAAGAGAGACCCTCAAAGATCATGCACAGATCACGGAGGCCATCGGCAAGCTGCGTGAAAAAGAAGCCGAAGAAATGGGTATTGGCAGTGCTTTCCCGCAGCAAAGCAGTTACATAGAGATAGAACTGGGCTGGCTGGAACTGCAGGTGCAACAACTGCAGGCCTATATTGATCATAACCCTGTCGATAAACTTAAGGACCGCAAAGTACAGAAGACAAATTCAAGAGGCAACTCCTATGACGTAAATGCAGCGACCATAGAAGACCAGATCCGATCTATACGTGAAACGCTTAAAGACAACATTTTATTGGTCGAAGCTATCAATAAGCTTTACAAAAAAGAGAAGGACCGCAGGAACCTGCGCGGCGGTTCCAGGCCTAATCTGCTGATGGAAGACGAAGCATAGTTGAAGCTATAGACCTTACACCACACACGTATAAACCCTATCCTATAAAACCTTGGAGATCACTACTGCAGACTTTTTCATTAACATGAAAAGGGTCCCTGATGCCAACTCATCTGAATACAAAGCTTTTTGGCGCGAAGAAAAACGTAAAGCCTATCAAGAGGGTGTCACCATTGACGGCATCTTTATCCCACCCTGGCGATTAGGATAATGATCATAAAGATCTGTGGAAGTATTTAAGTTGTCCCTTTTTTCTATCTTTCAAACAAAGTTTAGCTGTGTGTCAGGATGAATATCAATATTAGTCTATGGTCATGCGAAGGTAAATACAGTTTTAAGGGGGCGGGGAATACTCCATATGGTACGTCTACCGGTACGTTTTCGGACCGGTACGTCTTCTTCGAAGACGTACCGGCAAAGACGTACACTGGTACGGCTTTTTAGAACGATAAGTCTTTTTTGGTATGTCAACGTACCGAAGCCGTACCAAAGACGTACTAGATCTTTTGACTGGTACGTCTGTCCATCTTATGGAGAATTCCCCGACCCCTGGAATTGATGCCATTTTTCATGTACAGGGCTCAATCCTACCAACAAAAAAATCCTCAGAATTCTGACC
>CAIYVS010000375.1 GCA_903929655.1 uncultured Bacteroidota bacterium
AGGTGCGGTTCTCAAGAATCTTCTTGAATGTTACGCCACTCTATTTCAGGATGTAAAAGCTTATAATCTTCCGGGATCTTGTTTGCGGCTTCACCAATGATTTCAAAATTTCTTACTGTCGCGTCAATTGTTTTATTATCAGCAATGAACTGCTCATAGTTCATCGAAATTGTATAACTGATAATTTTATTAGCAGACTCCAATATGTCTTCAATAAGCAGATTGGTATCACGTTTAGACATAAATAAGCTCCTGTTCTATGGCTTTAAAGTATCCAGGCTTTACTGCTTTACGTGATACCAAATCAACTTTTTTATGAAGTAAAAGCTCCAGTTCATCAGCAAGGTCTATGAATCTTATCCCAATGGGTTTTTCAAAGTCAACCAACAAATCAATATCACTTGTTTCGCTGGCCTCATTTCGACTATAGGAGCCAAATAAGGCCAAACCCTTAATGCTATACTTTTTCACAAGTATTGGCATTGCAGAATGTAAAGTGCTTAATATACTTTGGCTATTCAACATGCTTCAAAAATACAAAATATATCTAAACCAGGTATTTGTTATAAAATGCTGTATTAAAACTAAGAAGCTACTTTGCCAAGAACATAGATATTATCCATTGTTGGCGTGGGGCTACCGCCTTCTTTTTCCAGAGAGATGGCGAAGGCCTGCCCGTCTGTAATTTTCATGTTTACTTTATCCATGCCGGTACTGGCAATAAGCTCATTAGGCAGCACGCCCATATCTACGGGTTTGCCGTTTTGTATCACCCACATCTGGTATTGCATGCCTTTGGGTGGCATGGGTAATTTTTCGATGGCTACATAGGCTTGCCCGTTTGCTTTGCTCCAGTAAACCGTTGCTGCCATTGGGTGTCCCGGCTTCATGGTATGCATCACGATGGTTTGTGTGGCGCTATCGGCCAGCATATCAGAAGCTTTTTTATAACGGTCTACCAATGTGGCTAATTGTTTCTGTTGCTGACTAAGGCTATCTACTCTTTGTAATACGGCAACTTGTTCTTCTCTTGCTTTATTACGCTGGCCCAACAGAACAAAATTGGTCAATGCACTTACGGCAAATGCTATCCAGATAGCGGCCCGCGACCAGTTCATTTCGCGTGGCTGAGGTGCAAGTGGTATGGTTTTAGGTTGGGGCGCTGCAGGGGGTGTTATATAGTCAGTATCGGAAATTTGAGCTTGGGAGCTTTCAATAGCGTTCCAAATCTTATCCTGCATAAAGTCAGGCACCTGCTTTGCATTTGCCAGTGCAAAATTGAGCATAGCCGCTTCT
Organism: uncultured Bacteroidota bacterium; assembly: GCA_903929655.1. Lineage (GTDB taxonomy): Bacteria > Bacteroidota > Bacteroidia > Chitinophagales > Chitinophagaceae > JABDGU01. The sequence goes on from CAIYVS010000375.1 coordinate 1,297, forward strand.
ATAGATGCCAGTTCAGCAGCCAGTTCAGGATAGCGGGCAATATTAGCTTCCACCTCGCTACGCTCCTGTTCGTTGAGTGCATCGAGTACGTAAGCTTCTAAAAGGCCCGATTCTATGTATTCCTTAATGTTCACTGTTTTTCTATACTAAATTTTTCCCTTAATAATTTTATAGCATGCCGCATACGGGTCTTAACCGTTCCCAGCGGTATGTCTAACGTTTTTGCGATCTCGTCCAAGGTAAAGCCTCCGAAGTAGGCCAAATTGACAATGCTGTAATATTCGGGTTTAAGTTCCGCTACCATAGCACGTAGCCCAATTGTATCTGTAGACTGCTCCGTCTTCATACCGCTCTCCATCCTATTTACGATATCATCACCTGTCCGGATTTTGCCATGCATGATCTCCCCTTTCGACCTCAATTTATCTATTGCAGCATTACGGGCAATATTGATCATCCAGGTATATATTCTGCCGCGGGCAGCATCATAGGCTGCTATATTATTCCATATCTTAACAAAGACTTCCTGCAATACATCCTGCGCTATCTGCTCATCATATACGATCTTATTTATTACGCCATATAGCACAGCAGCATATTGCTTGTACAGGTAGTTGAAAGCATCCCTGCTTTGCTGTTTGAGCAGCAATACCAACTCCTCTTCGCTATATATGTTTACGGTAGACAATATGGAATGAATGTGCCGCTAAATTATATCTTATTTGGGAAAAAGCATCCTGTAATCTGTTTTTACCTTGCCTGCACTGATATCATCCAGTTTTTTCTTTATGAGCCTTTTCTTTAACTGGCTTAAGTAGTCTATAAAAAGCTTGCCATCTATATGATCGTATTCATGTTGTATCACGCGGGCAGTGATCCCATCAAACACTTCTTCATGTTCTTTAAAATGCTCATCCATATACCTGATATGCACATGGCTCGGACGGTTGATATCTTCCCTCACTTTAGGTATACTCAGGCAGCCTTCGTTATAGGGCCAGGGTTCCCCTTTATCCTCCACTTTATGAGCATTGATAAATACTTTCTTTATTGGTTTTTCGTTTGGATATTTTTTCCTGTCTTCGTCATCAAAACCTTCTACAATCTGCTCTGTATCAACAATAAACAGACGTATGGGCCGGTTTACCTGCGGAGCTGCCAGACCCACCCCATTGCTGTTATACAATGTCTCCCACATATCTGCCAGCAATTTTGCAAGTTCAGGATAATGAGGTCCTATATCTTCTCCTATCTTCCTTAAAACAGGGTGCCCATAAGCCACAATCGGTAATATCATTCTTCAGTCTTTTATTAGAATTTGCAAAGGTAAGAAATTTTCCTGCGGTGAATACGCATATAATAGCCTGGATGCATTTCGAATTTTCGC
>CAIYVS010000376.1 GCA_903929655.1 uncultured Bacteroidota bacterium
ATCCTGTTATTACACCTTCAGGTACAAACGGAACTGTTAAGATATGCACAGGAACTTCTCAAATTTTTTCTACTAACACAAGTACCGGATGGTCTTACCAATGGAGCAGGAACGGAAGCGCTATCAGTGGCGCTTCAGGAACCAGCTATAATGCTATTACATCTGGTTCTTACACTATGACCAATACTAACTCCTATGGTTGTACTACAGTTTCCGCACCGGTTCAATTAGTTATCAATACTCCGCCAACTTCAGTTATATCTACAATAGGCTCCAAAATATTATGTGCCGGCGGTTACAAAACACTATATGCTTCCAGCAGCGATCCCTCAGCTACTTTCCAATGGCAATATAATGGCGCAAATATAACAGGTGCTACCGGCAGTACTTACAATGCATATAATGCTGGCACCTATAATGTAATTTCAAATAACGGCTGCTACGTTACTTCACAGACACTTACGCTATCGTCGCTCACATTCCCTGTTCTCACATCCAGTGGCCCGACTACTTTCTGCCAGGGCAATAGTGCTACACTGCTTTCAAGTATTACAGATACTACAGGTGTACAATACCAATGGATGCGTAACGGAAGCTATATAGCCAGCGCACAAAGTCCTACTTACACAGTTACCGATTCGGGCACTTACCAATTATTAATTGTGGTTGACAGTTCATGTACAGCTACATCTACTATTGAGACAGTAGTAGTATTGCCTACGCCTAAACCACTTATTGTTCCTACGGGCGGTGGTTATATATTAAATACTACGCAGGTTTATACAACTTATCAATGGTATTGGGGCACTACTACCAACAGCATGGTAGCACTGGCCGGTAAAACAAATTTTAGCCTTAATGCACTAGTCAGTGGTTATTACAGTGTGGGTGTAACTGACTTCAATGGCTGTACCGGAATGTCAGATCCTCTGTATATTACAGTTATTAATACCAGTGGAGTTGGTAATGTTACAAATAACAATTCTATACGCATTTACCCCAACCCTGCAAATTCAATAGTACATATTGCAGCACCTGGTGCTGTAAATGTTGCTATCAGCGGTCTTGATGGCAGGTCATTACTGCAACAAAATGATGTTAGCGATATAGATATCAGTTCCCTTGCTAACGGCATGTATATTATCAGGATAAGTGATGCTAATGGCAACTTACTGAAAGCTGACAAATTAATTAAAGAGTAAGAACCTCATAAATGTATTTTTTTAAAGGACTGCCCATCGGCAGTCCTTTTTTTGATACTACTATTCAGGCCGATAATATTAGCATTGTAATACATTTTAGTCTGCTCTTTCTTTATGCTGTTCCGTTCTTTATTATAAAATTTATATTCTCTCCTTTCGGGTATCATTGCTTATGGCATCCCTCTGTATAAATCATTTTGCAAATGGCATACTTTCACAAAAATACCTCAGTTGTTTCAATCCTCATTTATTGGGAAAACAGTATGCCGGAATGTTTTTGTTGTATCTCTCGTAAGATGGAAGATAGGATACATTATAAAAGAATATCACTAATTGTAGTCTTTTATATTTTTACAAAAACTACAATATAAAAAAATTGCCAATACTCTTATTGACCTTGCTATTTGTTTGTTGCAAAAACCAGGCAAATGATAGAATTACAACTATTGTGTTGACAACCTTATTTAAACTGCAAAATTACGGGTGAAAATTGATAGCCTGAAAATGGTATCAATAGATAGTATGTCTGATTCTGAAAGAGTCAGAATGGAAATAGATTTTCTGCAAGGTATGCTGGCACAATCCACCAATCGTGATCCTGACTTTGTACAAAATAATTCCGTGTTTATACAAAAGGAAAATAAAAAAATTGATGGTTTAAAAGCTATAAAAACTACCAACCAATTTTGGGCTTATCATGTAAAAGCAAAAATGTATGCTCATGGTTTTGGAGAAAATGAAATGTTTTTCTTTGTGAGCAAAAATTACAAAGCTGATATTGACAGTAAAAATAGTTTCCCATTATTAAATAAATAAAACAGCCACAATCGTAATTTAGCTAATTATATGCTTGCCGTTATGAATGAAAAATTACGCCTCGACAAATTCTTATGGGCCATCAGGGTTTTTAAAACAAGGACACTGGCTACTAAGGCCTGCGATGATGGCAAAGTGAAATGTAAGGGTACAAATGTTAAACCATCCAAAATAGTTGCTATTGGCGAACAATACGAAATTAAAACGCCTGCACGTAAATGGATCATTGAAGTAAAAGGATTATTGCACCAAAGAGTAGCTTATGAAGAAGCTTTACAAAACTATACAGACCTTACGCCTGAAGAAGATAAAATAATCAGCCCGCAATTCGAGGGCAGCAGTTTTTATACAGGTAAACGGCAAAGTAAAACAGGCCATCCAACAAAAAAACAACGCCGTAGCCTGGAAGATTTTTTAGACAGCGAAAATACGATTGATTAATAAATAGTCACAATATTGCCTATCTGCACCCTTATCCAGCTTTGACCAAGATCTTCACTTCTGTAAAGTCCTTGGCTGGTAGCTAAATAAACGTACTGCTTAGTAATGCCGTCGTTTTTATAAACGTTTACTTTAGCTGCTATGGAATGCACCGTTGAAGCTGTTTGAAGTCCAATGTTAGCAGTTGCAAATGTCACATTGTCTGTGCCGAGTTTATATACGCCCATAGAGTCTGTACCTACAAGGAGTACCTGGTCGAAAGGAGAGGCAGCGCAGATCAAATTACGTCCTGCGGGCAAGCCATTATATCTATGCCAGGTGATACCGGTATCACTGCTATAATAAGCTCCATTCCCAAAGTTGTTATCCACAGCTACCAGTATGTTGTTAAAATGTGCTAAAGTAAAGTAGTTAGGCTGTGGTAAACTATCAGGATTTGTATTTGAATGTCTCTGTTCCACCCATTCATTGTTTAAATGTGCTTTCGAAAATATCCTGTTATGGAAAGGATCATAAGCTACAATGGTATTATTCTTTAACTGGGTCAATGTAGTAACATTAGCATAGGTATTTGATACGCCTGCATTTAACTTATTCAGGCTGCCGTCATAAACTGTATCTATGAACCATGTTGTAGCATTACCGTTCGATTCGCTACATGCTATTCCTAAACCTTTGATATAAGCAATGCTATTAGTTGCATCATACCAGTTTTTAAATGTAAATGTCGCAACATAAACGCGTCCTTCATCTGCTGCATTTAAAATTACGCTTTGGTTATTGGTGCTGTCACAAACATCCAGGAGATAGTTGCCACTGATTGGGGCGAATAAGTAGTTGGCAATATTAAAATTGGTGCCGTTATTAGCGCTCAAGTATAAATTATGTTTAATCCATAATATATTATTGCCTGATATGCAAATAGCTCTGGATGAATAACCATCAGAAGGGAACAGCATTTGTCTTATGCTTATACCATCGTTTGTGTTATACAATGCCCCTGCAGTATCAGAGTAATACATAGTATATGGCGTTTCAATAACTACATTATTGTCGATACCATCTACCCGCTTATTGCATGATTGAAAAGATGCAGCAAGAAGCACAAAAACTGTAAGTATATAAGTAAGATAAGACTTTCGCATTCTAAAGATTTTTACCAAGTTTGTAAATATAGTTAAGAATTCAAAAAAATGCAACAATTCATTAATGCCTTTTATCTTAAAACCCAAAGCATTAAATTTAAATTATTTTAATTTAATGCTTTGGGTGGTAAACTCTTGCTATTATAAGCTGTTTGAGGGCTTGGACCATTATTTATGTCATTTACCTTGACACAATGAAGCCAAACAAAGAGCCAACCCACCAATATTAG
>CAIYVS010000377.1 GCA_903929655.1 uncultured Bacteroidota bacterium
AGGTAAAAATAAATTTTACTCATTTTACAAAAACTTTTTGGTAACGCTTTTTCATCATGGTTTAGGCGCTCCTGAACATAGTAAAGAATTAAAAGAGGACATAGGCAAAATACCTTACCTCAATGGTGGCTTGTTTGATGAACATGAACTTGAAAAGAACTATAAGGGCATTGACGTAGATGATAAAGCCTTTGAAAGATTATTTAATTTTTTCGATCAATATGAATGGCATCTTGATACAAGGTCAAATGCAACTGGAAAGGATATTAACCCTGATGTAATAGGCTATATTTTCGAGAAATATATCAATGATAGAGCCGACATGGGAGCCTATTATACGAAAGAGGATATTACGGATTACATTAGTAAGAACTGCATTCTGCCTTACCTTTTTGAAGAAACTAAACTCAGATATCCGAAAGGATTTACTAGCAATGGACCCATTTGGCAAATGGTAAAAAGTAGCGAAAGCAAATATATATATGATGCAGCAAAGCACGGTAGTGAGCAACCTCTACCTAAAGAAGTGGCAGTAGGTTTGAAAAAGGTGCAATTTAGGACAGAATGGAACAAACCTGCACCAGAAGAATGTGCCCTGCCAACTGAGATATGGCGTGAAGTTGTTGAACGAAGAAACACTGAAAACGGAATCAAGACCAAAATCGCCAATGGAGAAATTACAAGCATAAATGATTTTATCACTTACAACCTAAACATCACACAGTTTGCACAGGATACTATAGAAAATACTCAAGACCCTGAATTTCTAAAAGCATTTTATGAAACACTAATTAACATAACTATTATAGACCCCACCTGCGGCTCTGGAGCATTCCTTTTTGCGGCTATGAATATCTTGGAACCCCTTTACGAAAGCTGCTTGCAAAGAATGAGGAACTTTATAGAAGATGAGGATAGGCTTAATAACGATGATAAAAAGAACTTTAATCACAAATTCAAGAATTTCAGGGAGATACTAAAACAATTACAAAATCCATCTCATCCAAACCTGAAGTACTATATTTTTAAGAGCATTATTTTGCGTAACCTCTATGGGGTAGATATAATGAAGGAAGCAGTGGAAATTGCTAAACTCAGGTTGTTTTTAAAACTTGTAGCTACTGTTGAAGTAGATTATCGTAAGCCTAATATGGGACTTGAGCCTTTACCCGATATTGATTTTAATATCCGAGCAGGTAATACATTGATTGGTTTCGCCACTGCATTAGAATTGCAAAAGGGGTTGATGTACACCATTGACGGTGCAATAGCCAAGCCTGTAATAGAAGAAAAGTGCGAATTAGTTGCAAAGGCATTTGCCCGTTACAAAGAAATACAGCTTGAATATGGCGATGATTTTAAACGATTTAAAGACGCAAAAGCAGAGCTAAATAACAGGCTAAAGGAATTGAATAAAGAACTTAGTCAGTTACTACATAAACAAGCAATTGCCATACCTTATGATAAATGGTTGGAAACGTATCAGCCATTTCATTGGTTCGCTGAATTTTATGAGATAATTCATGACAAGGGCGGTTTTAATATTATTATTGGTAACCCACCTTATTTAGAAGTTCGGCAAATTGACTATCAGCCCAAAGCTCTTAAAACATTTGTTACAGGTGCGGTTCATAGTATGTGTATTGAAAGAAGCCTTCAAATATTAAGTAATAATGGCAATATCTCAATGATTGTCCCATTGGCAATTGTTTGTACTCAGAGAATGACAATTGTTCAAAATCTATTGGAAGCCGGTAGAACCACTTGGTATTCTAATTTTGCTTGGCGTCCCGGTAAGTTATTTGAAGAAGTAAATCGAGCCTTAACAATATTCGTTTCAAACTCATCTACCAAACAGGAGGTTTATTCAACTAGATATTTGAAATGGCAATCACAT
>CAIYVS010000378.1 GCA_903929655.1 uncultured Bacteroidota bacterium
TAAGTCTGACCGTAACTTCCTAATGCAAAATCTGGGTTCAATATATAATACATTGGTAATAGGCATTACCGGTGCCGGTGTTACAGTGCCAGAATAGGTGAAATTTGCCGAGCTGGCATTCATTGTTATATTAAATAATTTATTTGACTGTACTACCATTTGTTGGTCGGAAGAGGGAACCCCGTTTGCATAATCGGACATGCCCGAAAAGGGAATAACCGATGTACTGCCTGTTTGAGTACCTGTTGAAACAAAGTAGAGAGAAATCAGGTTAGTAAGGGTTAATGACAGATTCTGGGTAGCAGTAGTAGTTTGAGCACTCACAGCTGCTATACAGCTATTAAATATTAATGTTATCATTAGAACCTTTTTCATATCCTCTTTTTGTTTTACATTTTATTAAATGAAAAAGAAAAGGAAAATTCTGCAAATTCTATAAATTCTGATCATTATTGACTAGTAAGGGTATATAAAACATTGAGGCTGTATGTGCCTCCATTATAATTTAAACCGGGATTATAATTCACATCAATATTAAATGTATTACCACTGGTACTGACAGGGCCCCTGTTGCCTGTTGTTAATGCTTGGGTGGTGGTCGTCAGCGCTTTAAACGTAGATGTCCCGTTGACGCGGATACTTACAATACTGCAAGGCATATTAGTGCTCGCCCCGCCACCTGTGGCAGTAAAAAGAGCTGCATTAGATGTAAATTCCAATACCCAGGGCACATTGCTTTTAATTTCGAACCTGGCATAATTAGCGGTGGTTTGGCCATTTAAATAATCATTCAGTGTTGTTAATGAACTGGTCCCTACCAGGCTGGAAAATGATAATGCATATGTTGAACTAACGGTGGCGGTAGCGGTAGCTGTGGCGGTAAAACTATACTGTCCAAAACTGCTATGGGACAAAATGCACAAACAAACAATGAAAATCAGTTTTCTCATGGCTGTGACATTGTAAAGGTTATGGTGAAGGTATAAGTGCCGGGGGCATAGGTATAACCGACAGCAGGCATTTTAACCGAATAACAGAAATTAAACGCCGTGCCTACTTTTGCCTGGATAAATAATAACTGGTTTGTGCCGCTTAAAGGAATATCTCCATTATTAAGACTTGAATAATTAGTGCTGTTTGTGGAATAGTAAGAAAGTACCAGGTTACTTACAGGCATTGGGGTTGTAGTATTTGTGCTTGCGCTTGCTTTAGCATAGATATGTGCTGTATTTGATTTGCTTTCTAAATGAAGGCAAAAGGCATCACTTATTGTTTGCGTATTTTCTAAAAGAGTAGTAGTATTCAAATTGAAGGTAAGCGCGGTGTTATTGTTGTACTGTATGTAATTGGTTGAATTCTGGGAAAAAGAAGAAATAAAAGAAAAAAGCAATAGCGAAAGTATTAAAAGGTATTTTTTCATAGATTACAAACTACTTGCAAAGATAGATTTATATCTATAAAAAAATGTAAAACCATTAAATATAATTAAATTAAAACTATATTCAATAAATTGAAAACTAGAAAATAAGGCTCTATTGAGCCGTAAGTGTATAAACAAGTCCCAAGGTATAATTACCCCCGTTGTATGAAAAACCGGGATTAAAATGAATATCAGTATTAAATGTATTGCCGGAAGAGGAGGGCGCGCCCGAATTCCCTGTAGCAAGTGTTTGCTGGGAGGTAGTAAGTGTTATAAACGATGAGGTGCCGTTTACCCTTATACCTACAATGCCCGCAGGCATATTAGTGCTGGCACTCCCCGATCCTGTAAATAAGGCACTGTTGGCAGATACTTTAATTACCCAGGGTATGTTGGCACTTACCTCAAGCTTGGCATAGTTATTCGTTGTTTGCCCGTTCAGGTAATCAGATGCTGATACAATAGAAAAAGTTCCTACAAGACCAGTATATGTAACCGACAGAGATGCAGATATGGTTATTGTGCCTGTAGTGGTAGCAGAAAAACCATATTGTCCGTAACTGCATGATGCAGACATTCCACACAAAGCAAGTATTATAAAAAGCTGCTTCATGGCTCTGTCATTGTAAAGGTGATAGTAAAAGTATAGGTGCCTGCATGATAAGTGGTCCCCACAGCCGGTATCTTTACGCTATAGCAAAAATTATAGGCCCCTACATGCTGTCGCTTTTGTTCAAATAATAGCTGGTTAGAGGTACTTAAGGCAATATCTGATGTATTCAGACTAGCATATTTAGTGGACGGGCAGTTAGTGTAATAAAAAGTAAGGATCATATTGCTGACAGGCATAGGGGTGGTAGTTGTGCTGGTTTCGGTTGCAGATACATAATAATAGGCATTTTTAGACTTACACTCTGATGAAAGACAAAATGCATTGTTGATAACTTGCTGGTTCTGTAAAGAACTGGTACTATTCAA
>CAIYVS010000379.1 GCA_903929655.1 uncultured Bacteroidota bacterium
ATATAGCTTATTCCTAAAGTTTTATAATGGTTTTTCAATGCAATAGTTATGAAGATATTTTAAATTGCACTGGTCGAACATTTAATTCATTCTAAAGAAAATGTCTCGCACAATTAACAACACAGTCCAATCACAAATCATAAATCAAACATCACAAATACAATCAAGGATGCAACTCCCTATACTTCGCCAGCACCTTGTCCAGGTGCTTCACGAATTTGTCCACATCAGGATCGTAAGAGTAGCCTTCTTCTGCCAGTTTATTTCCTTCATCGTCTATATAGAAATAATAAGGCTGGGCGTTGGAGCCAAACTTAGAAGCCTGCAGATCTGAATTCCTGTTGCCTAAAGTAGTTACCTGCGAGTTCAGGTCTTTTGAAAAATACTGTTCTCCAATAGGCAACTCTATTCTGTTGATATCGCAATAAAGAGAGGCAACTATAAAATTCTCCTTCAGCCGTTTTGTAACTTCCGGTTTAGACCATACCTGCGATTCCATCTTACGGCAGTTAACACAATTGATCCCCGTAAAATCGAGCATGATCGGCTTCTTCAGTTTCTTCGATGCAGCCAGTGCCTCATTATAATCGTAGTAAGTTACGAGACCCATATTCTTAACCACAGGCGGCTCATATATCTTCAACTCATTCACATAGCGCAAAGGCTCTATCGGCATATCGCCAGGCGCTTTCACACCTGTAGCTGAAGCCGAAGACTCATTGCCCTTGGTATTCAGGATGAAATCCTGTGTGCCCAACGGCGGCACAAAAGCGCTCACGGCATTCAAGGGCGCACCCCACATGCCCGGCACCAAATAGACGGCAAAAGAGAAACACGTAATAGCAAGAAACAGTTTGAAGATAGAGACATACTCCTGTCCATAAAGGTTTTTGGGAGATGCGTCGTCGTGCGACATTTTGAATTTGCCCATCAGGTAAAATCCTAACAAGATGGCAAGTACAATCCAAATAGCTATAAATACTTCCCGGTCCAGCAATCTCCATCCCATCGCCAGGTCTGCATTCGAAAGGAATTTCAGCGCCAGCATCAACTCAATAAAACCAAGCACCACTTTCACCTGGTTCAGCCATCCGCCTGAACTTGCCATTTTATTCAGCATGCCGGGAAAAACAGCAAACAAAGCAAAAGGCAATGCAAGCCCCACGGAAAACCCAAACATACCCAATGCAGGCCCTACTATACCACCCTTACCCGCCAGCACCAGCAATGGCCCCACTATCGGCCCTGTACATGAAAAGGATACGATCACCAAAGTAAGCGCCATAAAAAATATACCACCAAAACTGCTCACGCCTGCTTTGGAATCCGTTTTGCTCGTCCAGGACGAAGGCAATGAGATCTCAAAGGCCCCCAGGAAGGATACACCGAATAAAACGAACACTGCAAAGAAAAACAGGTTAGCTATCCAGTTGGTAGAAAGTGTATTTAATGCATTAGCTCCAAAGAAAACGGAGATAAGCACACCCAGTACCGTGAATATAATTATGATAGATAAAGAATATTGTATGGCATGCTTAATACCCTCTGCTCTTGTTTTACTCCGCTTCGTAAAAAAGCTCACGGTAATAGGTATCATGGAATACACACATGGCGTTAATACGGCAAGAAGACCACCACCTAATGAAGCCAGGAATAACCATATTAGTGATTTATTCTGTTGTTTGGTTTTGTTATTGTCCTGAGCGTTTTTAGCAGCAAGTGCTGATGATTTGGATTTATTGCCCGTGTCGGTAGTATTTGAAACCACTGCCGTTTTATTGCTGGTATCGGCAAGAGCTGTAGTAACACCCGAATCAACACCTCCACCGGCATCATTTATCTCTAAAGAAAACGGAACTGTTTTAGGGTTAAGACAAAGCCCGAAAGGTTTAGATCTGCATGTCTGGTAGCCATAGTTCCCTTTAAGTTTTGTATCATGGTCGATGATTGCCTGCTGGGTATAAGTAACTTTATTTTCCAGGTAATGCACATCCCCCCCAACTTCTTCCATATTCTCTGTAACTATCTTTCCCTGTTCTTTAGCCTTACCGACGAGCTTTAAATGACTGTTTTTATTAAAGATAAATGTCGGAATGATCAGGCTGCCATCTCCCCCCGGTTTTAAAGAATATACATGCCAGGGCGTATCTATTACAAGATGAAAAATGATATTGTAGTTATTGCCGCTTACTTTCTTTGCCTCAATGCTCCAGTGAGTAGGGTCCTTAAATATCTGGGCAGATAAACTCCCGAACATAAATATGCCCAGTAAACTGAGCACTGAACGTTTTAGTACATTATTAATGCTGGTGAGATTTTGAAATATACAATAACGTTTACTAATACCGGCAACATTGGACTTCGTGATGCTGTTGTGTCCGCGGAACTGAGCTCTCAAATTCTTG
>CAIYVS010000380.1 GCA_903929655.1 uncultured Bacteroidota bacterium
AAGCGGTACTGAGGCCTTAATCCTCTTCCAAGGCATACTGGTTAAAATTATTGGCATACATATCCTTCACCGATCCGAAACCAATAGCATCCCGCATCACCTTAGGCTCAAACATTTCCGCAGCCTTGCGCACTATGTTCTTACCGTATTGGTCCTTCAGGCTATACATGGCCTTGCGCAGCACATCGTGTTTTATGCGGTTGTCAAAAAGACTGTATTGCAGCACCCCATCGCTCACAAAATTTTGTATGGCCACCCCCATGCTCTGCAGCTTATTGCTAAAAAGGCTCGGCACACTATGCGTTTTTTCAAACTCATGCACTTGTTGCAGTATATACCTGCGCAGTTCCATCGCATCCTGCACAGGCTGTGCAAAACGGATCTGGGTGTCCCAGCCCGTATGGTCCAGGTATTTTATAAAAAAACTGGCCGTCTTGCAAAACACCCCCTGTTTTACCATGCGCTGCTCCAGTTTGGTGCATAGCGATATCAGCATGCTCTCCAAGGTCTGCTGGCTTTCCCTTTGCTGCCTCGATACGGTACGCATCGTGCTCATGGTGCGGAAATCATTGCTATACATATCCACCTCTGCAAAATTCAGGCGCCTGTGCCAGTAATTTCCCACCACGCCCCCAAAAGCCTTGCGCAGCAATGCCTCCGATGTATGCCGCATTTGCAGGGGGCTATTGATGCCTATCATCATCAGCCGCCTCTCATTGGCTTTTGCAATGCCCGGCAGGTCGGTTAGTTTCAGTTTGGCAAGGTGTTCATCTATATTCTCCGGCGTTATCTGCACCAGGCCATCGGGCTTTTGCAGTTCCGTGCCCAGCTTGGCTAAAAACGAATTAGGTGCTATGCCTATACTGCATTTCACAAAGTCCCCACATTCCTCTTTTATGCCCGTTTTTATCAGCCGGGCCAGCTCCACCATATCCTTATATACCAGGCGGTAGCTCGTCAGGTTCATCACCGCCTCGTCTATGCTTTTGGCCATCACATCGTCGCAATAGCGGTTCAGCACGTCCATGATCTTTATATGAAACTCCCGGTATTTGGCTGGCCGCGCCACTACGGGTATGATCTGCGGGCATAGGTCCCTGCATTCGTTCAGACGCATGCCCGTTTTCACACCAAACTTTTTGGCCTCTACAGATGGCGCTATCACACAACTCGTAGGGCTCTCATGGGTAGTTACCCCTATGGGCCTGCCCCTCAACTCCGGCCTTAATTGCTGCTCGCAAGAGGCAAAATAGCTGTTCATGTCCACATACATGACGATGGAGCGGGTATTGACAGAGCTTGAATTTTCCGAGTAACGCATTGCTTAATGTGAAAATGTGCAAATTTCCTGTGTTTTTGCAATTTCGCTACTAAGGTATGCAATTTGTCAAATTAATTGACATTTTTGTGGATATTTTTTACAAATAATAAAAAATAATCGTCTCATGTGTATTATTATATTACATTTATGAATAGACAAAGTGTAAATAATATCCTATGAAAGGTTTTGACCCTATTGCATTTGTAAAAGACGATGGCCTGATTATCCCTGAAATTGGTACTTGGGGATTGCAGAAATACAAGCTTATGGGCGCTTATTGCGACATATTCACGTCAGGCATGAGAAAACAATGGGAGCAGCTGATATATATCGATTTGTTTTCCGGAGCGGGTTACGCCAAGCTAAAACAAGATGGCAGGATAATAAAAACCTCGACATTAATTGCTACTTCCATTCCTAATAAATTCACTAAGTATATTGTTGGCGAATTTGAAGGAGATAAAATTAATGCTTTAAAACAGCGAGCTGAGCTTTGCAACAATGGTGTAAATATTGAATACATACAAGGGGATTCTAATAAAAACATCAATCGAATAATCGATGCAATACCAAAAGAAAACAATGCATTAAGATTTTGTTTTGTTGATCCTTTTTCTCTGAATTTAGAATTTGAGACGATAAAAAAAGTAGCTGCAATTGGAAGAGTGGATTTTTTAATTCTACTTGCATTGCAAATGGATGGTAAAAGAAATTTTCATAACTATATTCGTGATGAAAGTGAAAAGATAGACAAGTTCCTCGGTAATAATAATTGGAGGGACCCGTTCAAAAGGGGAGAAATTCATCAAAAAGATTTTATGAAATTTTTAGCTGACACCTACGATAACAACATGAAAAATTTAGGATATGTTGTTGACCCTGTTTTAAAATACGAGGTAAAAAATGATGAGGCTAATGTTCCGCTTTATTATCTAGCTTTTTATTCAAAAAGTAAAAAGGGAAATGATTTTTATAAGAAAATCGAAAAGTATCAAAGTCCACAACAAAAATTATTTTAAATGGCACAATCAAGTATAGAATGGACAGAGATGACATGGAACCCTACAACAGGTTGTACAAAAGTATCGGCTGGTTGTAAATTTTGTTACGCGGAAGTAATGTCAAAGCGTTTACATGCAATGGGAATAGAAAAATATAAGGATGCCTTTAAAGTGCGCATGCATCCCGATGCATTAAATATTCCATATTCATGGAAACACCCCAAAATCGTTTTTGTAAACTCTATGAGTGATTTATTTCATCCGCAAGTTTCTCTTGAATTCATTAAAAAAGTGTTTGCTGTAATGAATGATAACCCGCAGCACGTTTTCCAGGTATTGACAAAAAGAGCTGAGCGTTTATATGAATTACACGACCAATTAAAATGGACACATAATATCTGGATGGGCGTTTCTGTGGAAGATGAAAGAGTAGTAGACCGCATAGATTTTTTAAGGGGAACGGGCGCAAGAGTAAAATTTCTTTCCTGTGAACCATTAATTGGTCCATTAAACAACCTGAACTTAGAGAATATTGATTGGGTAATAGTAGGCGGTGAAAGTGGGAGAAAACCACGCCCTATGGATCCGGATTGGGTATTGGGTATTCAAGACCAATGTGCACAGGCAGAGGTAGCATTTTTCTTTAAGCAATGGGGAGGAACCAATAAGAAAAAAGCCGGCCGTACTCTTAATGGAAAGACTTACGATGAAATGCCGGAAGTGGCTCAATAATTTCCCGTCCTGCGCGAGTCTCCTCCTTCAGGGACTCGCGCATACTCGCGTTGAGCAATCTTATTTACTAAAGCCAATTTTTATTTACCTTTCAAATAAAAACACCAGATGGCTGTCCGAAAGCCGCTTATCAATGAGCCCGGAATATATTTTATCACATTTACCTGCTATCGCTGGCTTCAATTGTTTGCTATTACAGATGCTTACGACCTGATATACAAATGGTTCGACTATTTGAAAAAAGAGAAGCAATATGTGGTTGCTTATGTAATTATGCCTAACCATATACACTTACTGCTTGCCTATAACCATAGTAAAACACTTAACAGCATACTAGGAAATGGCAAACGTTTCCTGGCTTATGACATTATTGAGAAGCTAAATCAAATACCGGCAACTGAAACACTTGAACAATTACGATATGGAGTAAACAAAAGTGATGCAGACAGAAATAAATTGCATGAAGTATTTGAAGAATCTTTTGATGCTAAAATATGTTTTAGCAAAGATTTTCTTTTGCAGAAACTAAACTATATACATAATAATCCGTGCTCAAAAAACTGGATGCTTGCTGCCGATCCTGCAAGCTATCCTCATAGCTCTGCATTATATTATTATACAGGAACACACAGTAAATATTGTGTGAATTCGTGGGCTGAACTTTATATGAATGGAATATCAGCTTCAGAGCCTTGATGTGCGCGAGTCCCTGAAGGAGGAGACTCGCGCAGGACGAAGAGGGAATATCAGCTTCAGAGCCTTGATGTGCGCGAGTCCCTGAAGGGGAGACTCGCGCAGGACATCAAGCCCTTATTTTCTTAAAGGTTTGCCTTCTATAGAGAACAATATAGGCATAGTATACTTGAAGGATACCGGTTTCCCGTCTTGAATGGCTGGTGTCCATTTTGACATGAGGCTTATTACACGTTTGGCTTCTTCGTCACATCCCCCGCCAATTCCTTTTACCACAGTAATATCACTTATATTTCCACTTGTATCTATAATAAAATTCACAATAACCCGTCCTTGAATACCCTTGTCCCGGGCCTCTATGGGATAATGAATGTTGTGTGCCAAAAACTTATACATATCTTCTTTGAACAGTGGCTTTTTATCTACAAGAGTACCGAATTCAGGTTTAGGTTTTTCCACAGGTTTCGGCGGTAATTCAGTCTCATTTATTTGTTCATTGGCACTTTGCAATTTTATTTGTGCGTTGGCTCTTTGCAATAAAAGGGAGAACACAATTGTGAAAATTATTTTTGCTAAATTCATCAGGACGGTTTTTCAGAGTAAAGGTACTAAATCATGCCCGCTCGGCGAAGTGTTCTCACTTCGTAGTACTGGTAACCAATCTTCAGATAGGCATCTCTATTTCTCCACATCATGGCCATTGATTAATCAGGCGAATCAAGGTTCAGACAAATTTATCCTTACTGAATTAAGTATTAAGCACGGCCGCACTTAACTCAAGCCTGCAAGCGGGCAATAATTTGCTGGCTAACAATAAATTCATTAATTTAGCAATACATATTCTAATCAAATCATGTCAGCGGCTCAACCATTAAGCAATATTCAGCAGGAGTTATTAAAACTCTACTCTTCCGATATTCCGGAAAAGGATCTGCTGAATATTAAACGCTTCCTTGCCAAATATTTCGCCCTTAAAGCTGTTGGAGAAGCAGACAATATATGGGAACAAAAAGCCTATTCGAATGAGACTATGGACAAATGGCTATTTAGGGTCGATCAGGCAAATCAAGGTTCAGACAGTCAATAAAAGCTTTCCTCATCTTCTCTTTTTCCTGCTTCGGATGATCCGTTGAAAAATAAACACAAGCCTTATAATTCATACCAAAATAGTCTGCAGTTGATTTAAAAGGGATTTCAAACCCATCAGGCAATACCTCATCAGCCCCAACAGCAAGCAGCGATATTGATTTCCCCTTTAATTTTCTTCCTGAATGTTTCTCTGTAGTTACCAGGTCTGTAAGCCTGTCAAAAAATATTTTCATCAAGCCACTCATGCTGTACCAATAAACCGGTGTAGCAAAAATGATAGTTTCATGATTTAGCATTTCCGATACAAGCTCCAGGAACATATCATTTTCAGGGTAGTGCTCTTTGTAATTGTAAGCTGCAATATTGAAATCCAACAGATCAATTACTTTTACTCCAGTATTTTTAAAAACAAAATCTACATAAAACAAAGTATCACTCTGCTTTCTTGCACTCCCTAAAATGACCAGTGGCTGCTTTACCATTAGTATCCGAAATTATACCTTCAGCAATATAGACAATAATCCTTCACTCGTCATCGTTTGTAACGATCGTACCACAGCACAGCCTTCGCAAACCTCCAAATCAAGGCATCATCTGTTCCCGCGCTCATTCGGGATGTTCCAAATACAGAAATACTACTCTACTCCGCGAACAGCGTTTGAAATAACATAGCCTAATATCGCACCCATCCTTCATGACACAGAGGGAAACGAACATCTTCCAGAACCCCTTTTATTATTTTTTGAGCTATCTTACAGGTATTAATAATTAATCAAGATGGATATCTTTTTACAGGAAGCAATTTCAGAAGCAGAGAAAGGTTTAAGAAAAGGTGGAATTCCTATCGGTTCAGTAATAGTTTACCAGGGAAAGATCCTTGGCCGGGGTCATAATCAAAGAATTCAAAAAGGAAGCGTTGTTCTTCATGCAGAGATGGACGCATTTGAAAATGCAGGCAGGCAAACTGCCTCCGTTTATAAAGATTGTACATTATATACAACCCTGTCCCCCTGCCCCATGTGTACAGGTGCCATACTGCTTTACGGAATTCCTAAAGTAGTAATAGGTGAAAACAAAACCTTTATGGGGGGCGAGGAATTATTAAAGCAAAACGGAGTAGAACTTACAGTAGCAAACGACCATAAATGCATTGAATTAATGGAGAACTTCATTAAAAATAATCCGAGGCTGTGGAATGAGGACATTGGCAGATAAAAATATCGACTTGCTTTGAAGGCAGTCTTTTTTTTTGCACTTTCATTTTATGGCACAATGCGCTAATTTTATTCAAACTTTAAATAAACAAACTTTAAATAAACAATGTCAAAGCATCCTTTAAACCTGCTCATCAGGTTTTTAATGGAAATAGCGGCACTGATAATACTAGCCATGTGGGGATGGCATTATACAAGCTATTGGTTCAGATATTTATTAGCAATAGGATTGCCTCTGCTGACTGCAACACTCTGGGGCATATTCCGCATACCTAACGATCCTAATCCCGCACCCGTAGAGGTACCGGGTATAGTACGCCTGGCTTATGAGCTGCTTTTGTTTGGCTCTTTGCAAGCTGGGCACTTTACAATATGGGGTATCTTAGCGCTGCCTGTATAATGGGCATTATCACAATAATCTCTTACACAGCAGGCTATGACAGAACACTAAAAATGCTTAAGAATAAAACCTGAAGCAGCTTTGGGCATAAGTAAGGTATTTAAGAGAATGTCAAACTATTATAAGGAAGTCTCCTATGCCCCGCACGCCACAGAAGACACCTCCCACAGCCTCAAACTTTCCAACGGCTCCCGCATCATCGCCCTCAGCGGCCAGCAGCCCGACAGCCTGCGGGGTTCCGCCGGCGTTTC
>CAIYVS010000381.1 GCA_903929655.1 uncultured Bacteroidota bacterium
ACTTGGAGGGTCAGATTTTATCGGGAATGCAGTTTTAAATACATTGGCCGAATCCAGCCAGTTTAAAATTACTGTACTTCAGCCTAAAAAAAAGGTGCAATTATCTGAACAAAATAAAAACGTTCAGATCATAAACTCTTCGCTTGGCAATATCGATTTTAAAAGAATTATTCCGTCCCCTGATATTATTATCCATACAGAAAAAAATGACTCTAGCAGATACGGCAACATAGGGCGGCAAATAAAAGCCTTAAAAAGCCGGATAGAGAATAAAAGGTTATTAAAGAAAATTAAAAGGTTGGATCACCCTGCAAAAATTATTTATTTTTCAACTTGTTTAATGTATGGAGATCATAAAGAGCCCGTAAATGAATTATCTAAATTAGATCCCATCAGCAATGCAAAAGAATATATACTGACCGAGCATCTTTTTATTAAAGAAATAGAAAAGGGGAATAATAATATAGTCATATTGCGTTTTCCGTGGATAATCGGAAATGGATCATGGTTTAAATTATTCTACACAGGTTATATGAATGTATATAAAACGGTGCCAGTATATGGTCAGGGAAACAATAAAATGATGTTTATAGACATCAGGTCATTATCATCAATTGTATTTAAATTATGCAACATCACTTTTTCGGGAATTCTTAATATACCATCTTCAAATTTTATTACACAACTTGAATGGGCAATATTGCTTTCTGAATTATCCGGTTTTCCTGTTACAAAAATGAATCGGAAGAATTTTGGAAAACTTTCTAAGGCTGCAAGCGAAGCTTTAGAATCGAACATTTATTTAAGCACTGTGTATGATGATATGCAAAGAAAAATAGGGAATGAACAAACAGATTTAAGGTTTGTTGTAAAACAATATTTAGCCCTTATGCTCAAAAATAAATAAAGTATATTCCCCCAGGCACCATGCAGGTGTTTTATTTAAGAATTCATCAATTTTCCAAAGCCAATCCATTTTTTTACCAAGTTTTAATGCTAGGTGGTTTTGATACCAGGCCGGGTGTATAATAGAATATCCTATTCTTTTTACCACTTTAAAATCAACAAATGCCTTTTTAATATCTCTTGGAGTATAGCATTTACTGTCCAGGTGCCTATGCGGTGAATACCCCCCCCAATTTTTACGCAATCGTTTGAAAGCAATTTTCCATCTGCCTTTAATAAAAGGAAGCAGTATGCCTGTTAAATGCCATTTATTAATGAAAGTGACTACTATTTTTCCACCGGGGTTTAAAACTTTTTTAAGAATGGTAGCAGTTTTATGCAAATCTGTAACTGTGTTCAGGGCTCCAAAATATACATAGATCATATCGAACTTTTTGTCAGGAAAGATGGTCTGTATATCGTCTATTGTACCGCATTTAACTGTTACATTTTCACAGGAGTTTTGTTGAATAAGGTTATTGGCTATATAATACATCCCTTTTGAAACATCAACACCAAAAAATTGTCTTTCCGGGTATTTTTTAGAATAAAATAATAAATCTTCTCCAGGGCCATAGCCAATCTCAAGTGCAGTATTAAACCGGAATGCTTCTGTTTCGGCACGAAAGCAATCTTTTAATTTGTTTAAAATGCCATTCCCTACATTTTTGTCAGAGGCTTGCATGGCATAATCAAAATATTTACCTACTTCAGTATAGTAATCGTTGCTATTCCTTAACGCATCATCTGCCTGGTCGTTCTGTGTCATTTGTAATGTTTTTTATATTGTCAAACGTATAAGTTTAGGTAATATTTAATGTAAATTATAATTAGTTTTGGCCAGCCTGGATTATGCATGTACCAATACGGATTTATTTTAAATGTTTCTGATTTTGTAAAATCTTCTAGAAAGGCTAAAGATTTATTAGAAAGTAATTTTCTGATGTCATTTTTATTAAGTGGCTTTAGAGCAAAAACATTGCCATTCGTTTTTTTCTTAAATCTGTACGTTATTGGCCATGGCGTCCAGGCAAGGTGAGGAAATGGTACCCAGTATAATCTATACCCTTTGTTGTACCATAAAATGCCATTCTCAGTTTCGTTTTCAAAGGGGAAATTTAAATTTATTTTTTCAGCTTTTTGCAAATCTATAACGCCTGTATCAAAAACAGCATATGGTTCGAAAGAGTATAAGCAGTCATTATTGATTTTTGTAAGCATTGCCTTTGTTCTGTGCTTAACAATTTTTTGCAGAAAGTTAAAAAGACACATTATGCATTCTTCTCTTGCAAATACTTTTTCAACTCTATTGTTTAATTCATCATCTCGCCATAAAAATTGCATGTCTTCCTGAACATAATAAGCATATTGATAGGAGTTTGATACAGCATATGCTAATGCTAAATTCATCATTTTATATAAACCTCCATGTTTGCAACTGGTATTTAATCGTGAATTTACATAAACGTAAACATTGCTTTTTTTCATTTCGTCAAGCATCTCAATCACATTCTTATCATTGCTGCCATCATCAAAAATCGCAATGTGCATATCAGGATAAAACTCGCTTATTGAGTTTAATATATTTCTTAATAATGCAGGCCTGTTATAGCTAAAAATGCATATGAGCCATTTGTCAAAACTGCTTTTCATTTACTGGCTGTTATGTTGAATGTTTTGATATACCTGGATTATTTGTCTGATGATGTTTATTCAATGACGTAAATTTTGTTGCAAAGGGATAAATGCAATTGGTTATGAGTTATTAGAATAATCATTTTCCCCTGTTCTGCTAATTGCTTTAAATATTCAAGAATCTGGTCAGCTGCATTATTGTCTAGCTCATTAAATGGTTCATCTAGTATAAGCACATCTGCGTTTTTGTATAATGCTCTTGCAAGGCATATCCTTTTTCGCTGCCCTCCGCTAATATTTTTTCCATTTTCTGTAATAGTCTTTTCCAGCCCTTCCGGAAACTTATTGATAAAATATGTAAGCCCTGACTTATTTACTGCATTTGATAAGTCTTGTTTATTGTATTCTTTTTCCCCCAGAACAATGTTATTTAAAATGCTGTCGTATATCAGGTAAGGTTGTTGCTTTGTGTAAGCAATATATTTCCAGTACTGCTGTCTTTGGTAGTGATCTTTGGGTACATTATTAATACATATCTGGCCATTTTCAGGTTCTAAAAAACCTAATAATAAATTGGTAAATGTTGTTTTCCCTTTACCTGATTCACCTGTTATCCCAATCATCTCTCCTTTGCAAATCTCCATATTAATATTTCGGAGTATGGCACGGTCATTTTGAGAGAATGAAACATTATTAAACCTGATTGAGTTTATTGGGTCTGCGTTTGTGTTGGACTGAATGTTGTCGGCGGCAACATTTTTCATCAGATCATTTACTGTATATTCATAAGTTCGTACCTGGCCTGTAAGATTTGATATTTTGACAATACTGGGTATGATTTTATACGCAGCAGCCATAAATGCACCTATATTTATAATGTTGACTACAGCAATATTGTTTAGAAGTTTATTGGCAAGTATGATAGTAAACAAACCAAGAACAGCAAACGTTTCTACTAACCTGGGGGTAATGCCCTGGGCAGTTTGAAGTTCGGAAAAGTGTGTGTTGAGTTTTTTTTGGGAAGAAGAATATCGTGTGGAAAAGAAAGTTTCTTTACTGTACAGTTTACTTTCTATATAAGCACCCAAGGCTTCGTTAAGGTATTGTAAGGTTTTTTGAAAATCAGTTTTGATATTTGCCCTGGCATTTTTTAATTTTTTTTTGATAAGCCACGATAATATTATTACCGGTGGCACTAATAATAAAGACAGCATTAAACATAATCTTGCATTATATAAAAAAATAGCAAAGATGGTTAAACAGACCATTACAGCTTCTGTAAATATTTGTAATATCCCGGCAAGTACGTATTGGCCAAATTCAACCGGTTGCTGGCTTATTTTCCTTATGTTGGTTGAGGAATCAACCAGGGCGTATTCCTTATAAGGACCCCACAAATATTTCAGTATGTTATGTTGTGAAATTCTTGATGCGACATTAAAGACAAAACGATATTGCATTTGGTATGATAAATACCCAACGATGTTTTTTATTATAAAAAACAAGCAGAAAAGTGAAATAAGGAGAATTGAATTTTGATCAAACAAGCCTGTAAACACTTGTGGAATATTATAAGTGATGTGTTGCGTATAAAAGCTAATAACAAAAAGAAGAAATGCCAGGGAAAGAAGATCTGTTATATTAATAATAACACTTAATGCCGCGAGCGCATAAAGGTTTTTTTTTTCTTTATTGCTGAGTATATGTAAAATATGTTTAACGATCTGCTTCACCGGCTATTGTAATGTAGTTAAAGAATTTGAATTGATTAATTGATTTTTTAGTAACAAAAAGTAGAATCTTTTTGGGGTTTACTAAGTTCACAACACCAATTACCTGTGTTTTATGTAAAAACTTTAGGTTTTTGCCCTGCTGAGCGAGTTTAATACTTTCTTCTGGTGATTTAAAGGATGGTTTTTTGACACGTGCAGTGTTGTTTTAAATGCCAGTTCATAATCATTCATCGGGAAATTTTTTCTTGCCCATTTTCTTCTCCATTTTATGTCGGTTAATTTCATCAGGAAACTGTTTGATTTTCCAGGGGAAAAGTGATCTAAAATATATTCTAATGATTTTTTTACAATTTTTAAGGGTTTATTGTTTTCATGTGTGCACAAGTTCAGTGTGTGGTTGGGGAAAAAACTCTGTATCCAGTTGTTGGCATTAATAAATCTATTATAAACCGCATTCCCATTTACCGGTATAAGTGTTATCAGTTCCGTTGCTGTAAACCTGTTTTTTTCCTCTATTTTCAAGGCGCTTTCGTCTACAAAATAATTCATACAGAATTTATCTTGTTGCCCGGCAAGAAAAGTCATTTTTTTAAAGAGGTGCAATAAAGTGCGGCAGATCCACAACCTGTTTTGAGATGTAATAATAAAAAAATCATAATCGCATTTATCACTTGCGCAACCTTTGGAAAGAGATCCGGATATACCAACAAATTTTACAAAAGGAAAATTGTAGATAAAATTCCCGATTCGTTTAGCATCAATAGTTTTAGTTATGGCTAATTTATTACCATACTCGCGTTGCGCTACCTGTTGTTCGATGTTCGGTTTTGTGCAATAGTAGCACTTGTATTTATATACTTTATCTTGTATTTCCAATTCTGTCAAGGCGCACAGAACTTCTGTTCTCGAAGATGAGACAGAGCAAAAAGATAATATTTCCTCAGCATTTAAAGGATAAGAAAACAGGCCAAAATACTCTAAAACACTTAACGCAGCATTTTCAATAGATTTTGTACTGCACGGCGTGGATACATTAGTTTGTAATATGGACGATTTTCTTTCCATTTATAGAAATACTGATTGTGATGTTTCGGTTTTAACTGGCTGGTGATGATTTTTCTTAAACTCCGGGAATACTGGCGAGAATACAAAAATGTAGATAATGTATTCAGCTACATTGGTAATATAGCTACCCACAAACTGAAAGCTGAATACAAACAGGAATAACCAAAGTCTGTATGGATTGGCAGATACGCTGGTTTTGAAAAATAAAAATAACTGTATAAATAGCCGGGCGAATAGCCCAATGTATCCGAAATATACGATCGTTTCTGCGCAGGCATTCGGAATACGTACAACCGGAGGTATGTTTACATACTGATAGTATTGAAGTATGATATTCCGTCCTGTTAACTTAAGTTGTCCCGGACCAATGCCCCATAAATAACTTTTCTGGCCTATTATTTTATTAGCAAGTATAAATGATTCGTAAGTTCTTCCTCTAACCGAAGTGTCAGAGCCGTTGAAGATGTTATGTATCCTATGAAATAATATATTGCCAGGGAAAGCATAATAGCCTATAACCATTATTGCCGGAAGTATGAGTATGGTAGCAATAAAAGCATACTTTTTTCGTTTTGAAGAAAATATTCTTTCAGAATAAATAAGTATGATGATCAAACCACTGAATACCAAAATACTTAAAGCACCCAATGCGAATGAAATGAGCAGGGGAACAGAAATGATAAATAATGTAAAAAATGGTTTAGGCGGCTTGAAAAATAATACCTTGGAATAAAAGTATATTGCCACCGGTGCCAGCCAATAACTATAGTGAGAGGCTTCCTCGGTAAATAATTTGAGTCTGGGTATATTAGTAATATTAGCAGAAATAGGTTTTAGGTACCACACCAGGGGTTTTAATGCAGGGATGAATAACAATGGCAGGCTTACTAATACAAAAATGAAATTCAGGATGGCAATATTTCTGAATATCCTATCCCAATCCACTATTTTGCTGTTTACAAAATAATAGCAGCAGGCTGTAAACAGAATAAGACACGAGAGTACAGCTACGGAGATTGCGTAGTAATACAAATTTACACCATTAAACAGGTGTACGATACTATATAGCAGCAATGGCAATAAAAGGCATACAGCTATTGCCCATCTTTTTTGCAGATACAAAAAATACATCCAAATTGGTGTAAGCAACAAAACAATTGTTAGTCCTTCCGGTAAAAGAAAGGAATTAAAGAAAAAAATGAGCATTGCAAATAGCGCTACCCATTGATGCTTTACGTATTGGCTACTTGCTTCCATACCAGAGTCTTAAACACATTCGACAAATAAAATTTCCACAATAAAGATATAACAACCGCAACAAGAAGGACACAAAGCCATGTGTTTTGCGAATAGATCAATAATATAGCCGCATACATCGGGATCATTTCGTACAAACTGTAATCCCAGGAATAAGGTTTACCCATGCTTTTTTGAACCTGGTTGTTTATAGCAGGTATGCATATGCACATAGCGAGGGTCATACCCATTATCATGTTCTCGGGTTTGTGAAATAAGAACAACCCACCTAACATCAACACATAACAAAGAGTGCAGTACATGACCGCCATCCTTGTTGCTATACGTTCTTTACCTGTGGCGTTCAGGTAGAAAAATGGCAAAATGGTATGTGCAAAGACGATCTCGAAAGCCACAAACCCTTTAATATAGACGAACATGCTATTATAGGTCTCGGAACCTATCCAAATGGAGAATATGAGCGGCACCAAAATATAGAAAAACATCAGGCACAAAATTGTCAGGCCTGTAAGCCCACCTCTTACCAGTTGATACAGGTAATATGGGTCTTCCCCCTTTGATGACATAGCGGCAAAGCGTGGAAAGGTCCAGGCTACTATTGCCATAAAGATCATGTGGATATGGTTGAATATGGTTGATACCAATCCGTACCTGGATACTTCTGTCAACCCGGAATAAGAAGATACCCATAAGCGGTCGGTTTGAAAAGTGATGCCTATCACCAATGCCTGCAACCACAGCCAATAACTCACGTTGATGAGGCGGCGATAATAAGTTTTGTCTTTAAGCAGGCCTGGTTTGTAAAATGGAAAAATACTTTTAATGTATATAAACTGAACAATAAGGTAGGGGATAATAAATGCGATATTAGCAAGCAACATCTGCAAAATGGAAAATTTATTAATTGCCAGAACAACGTTGATTGCCATTATTGAAAAACGGTTAACTGTATTGAGTATGGTTGCAGATTTAAATAACTCTTTGGCCTTAATAATATTCTGAAATATCTGGTCTATATATTTAAAGCAAGCAATAATGGCTGCAAACAAAACACATAAAGAAGTATTGGCCAAAGGCATCTCTTTAAACCCAAACCAGCCATATTTTGGAGCAAACCAGGCCAACACAGAAGTAAAGCCTAAAACCACCAGGATGATAATAGCGGTGATATGCAGAATGCCATTGATGGTTTCTGTAATTTCCTTTGTTTTATTGGCTGCAATCTCGCCTGCTATATTCCTGATTGCTGTGGTGCCTAAATTAAAGTTGAACAGTTGCAGGATAATAATTAAAGTATTCAGTAATATCCAAAACCCGAACGTACTGGCGCCCATGCATCGCAGTAATATAGGTATTGCAGCAAGGTTGGCTACAGGGTAGAGGGATGCATCAAGCATTCCCCAGAATGAATTCTTTAAGTTCTTTTGAAATTTTCCTTTCTTATCATCAGTTCCGGCTTGCATTCTATTTGTTTTATTCATTGAAATCAAAAAGCACTTCAAAAAGTGCTAATATTTATTATGGTGGCACGTGTCTGTAAAACACATAAGTTCTTACAGGCAGTAAGGTTTAATAAAAAATAAAATGCTCAGGCTGACATAAATGTAGTTAAGGGCAGGCTAATTAAAAAATTTTTGAGCGTTAATATGGAGGCTATATGCCTGAACTGAGAAAAAACAGGGATGAACCGGATCATGTCTATAATTTTTGTTGTAAACACCTTTTCTGCATCACCCAGACTTGCAA
>CAIYVS010000382.1 GCA_903929655.1 uncultured Bacteroidota bacterium
CTTTCTATTACACTTACATCATCTACTAAATAACAACCTTCCTGGCCTATCAAACTATTTATATTGTATATCGCTTTATTGGTATGGGCATCATCAGTATAAATGCCAATCGTTATAAACTTTTCTGTACCATTAGCTACAAAGCTACCCTCTACTTTTGTCCAATGTAAGGTATCCTTGACCAATGCACTTTCCATAACCTGCGGTGTGTATTGCGTTTGTGCAACATCATGAGTATGAATTGCTGTATCAATGTTCCCATCATCCAGGTAAGCCCCGATATTACTTACTGAATAATATGCTTGCTGAGTTTGGCATACATAAAAACACACACAGTATGTTTTGCCAGCCAATAAAGGTTTATACAAATGGCCTTGTAAATAGTCTCTGTAGTTGGTCCCTGCACCAGGTAAAACTGCTTCATTATAAACCATTCCTTTACCTGTTCTAGGATAATGGTTGAATCGTCCATTTAAAGGTGCCGCCGATTGATTGCAACATATATCACAGGTATTTACGCTCCAGGGTGAATTAGTCCAATATCCGCTACTATCTATACAATTCCAATGAGGCACATGCTTAATGGGCATATCATTTTGAATGCAGGCGCTATCTAACAACTCCAAACTTGGATTCAACACATAGTTTACCTGTGCCTTTACTTGTGAAAAACAAAAAAACAGTGCGCAACACAAAAGTATTGCGCTACTGCTCTTAAATATTCTATTCGCTATTTTCACTTTCATAACGCTAATTTACTATAAATTTCAATGTATAGCTCTTCCCCTGCATATCGCTCAATACAATCATATATAGGCCGGGGCTTAAACTATGCAGGTTCATCGGGCTTTTTCTTTGCATAAATAGTTGTTCGCTACTATACACTGTCTGCCCTTCTGCATTCAGCACCTTTATATTTACAGGCTGTTCATCAATCAATTGTTGCACCAGCACCATATTGCCATTATTAGGATTAGGATACAAACTATAGGCCTGTGTACTGTCAATTGCCAAAACTGAATTATGTTGGGTCTTTCTTCCTCCTTTGCCCCCATTATCTCCGTTATATGTATATCCGCACAGGCTGTCATCATCCCATACCTCCGGGTCATTATACACTACCGTATACAGCGCCCTTGCGGCATATACATCTGCCCCGTATAGATTAGGGCATAGCCCGGCAATATAAACTATCCCGCTGCTGTCGCTGCTGTTCAGCGTGCCCTGCATATATTTTTTATACAGCTCATAATACTTCAGGTAAGTATATACTATACTATCTGCCGCGCTGCTATCATATACTATTGCCCCTGTTGTTCCGTAAGCGCTGCCACTTGCAGTCTGCATACTCGTATTATTCATCAGGCACTGTGCCTGCCCGTAATGCCCCTGTCCCAGCAATCCCTCTATTTTGCTCAGGTAGGCAAAACGGCTGTGCACCCCCAAACTGTCAAAATCCAGTAGCATCGTGCTGCTGTCCACCATCACTGTATCTGCCTGCAACATCTGCCATGCCGCGTACTCGCTCATCCATATCGCCTTTGCTTCCCCTCCTGCCATCAGGCCAAAACTGTCTGCCGCCACGTCTTCCTGTGCCATCACAAGGTCACTGTATTCTTTCAGCAGCTTAGTACAGGTGGGTGTTATTGGGCTGGTGGCGGGGATAAGACTACCAGTCATACCATATTCATAAATTGATGGTGCTCCAAAATTATTAGGAGGTACTGGAAAAGAATAATTGTATCTGATCGGGGAATGTGCAGATGAATAAGTACCACTCGTATTATCAAATACAAAGCTGCCATCGTGCCCTGTGCCCCAGCCCCCAAGCCATTTGTTTCCCGGCACAGTATTATTGGCTTGCGCCCCTATGATACAATAGTTCAGCACATAGCCCCTCAGGTTATTCTGCATCGTATTGTTCTCCCATGTCGTATTAGGCTGTGCCTGGTTGCCCCAAAATTCATAGCCCCTGCCCAAATTCAACTCCGTATTGCATATCACAGCCGGGCTGCTGCAAAACGACATATATACCGCCCTCGATGGGTCATACAATGTGCTGCTGCCGCTTATATTGTTCTCCGCTATTTCGTTCATCTGGCAATACGTATGCTGTATGCCATATTGTACCTTGTTCTGCGGCCGCAGGTTAATGATATTATAATCAGAATTAGCCTTTTGTCCCGAAAAATTATTCACCAATATCCCGTTATAGCCTGTAATATTATTGCTGTCAGTGTGCATATGGCCATTATAAGGTACCGATTTCTTACCCAGCACATACTGTATATTAATGCCTATATTCACATAGTGGTTCAGGCTGGGCCCGCCGGGGTCATCGGTAATATTGTTCTGGCATGCATAGATGTCTGCATACGCCACCGTGCCGCCACTCATATTCGAGTTGATGCTTACAAAAATAGGGTTGACAATATTCGTTATATTATTAAACCGCAGGTCTATACTGTGGTACGCAATATTCTGCACATTATACCCATATGGTATAGGCAATGCCGGGATAATCATACTATTCCTGTCGCTTATTATCTTACTGTTCCATCCTTTTACAAACTGGTAATTACTGGCTTCCACACCGTTCTTCCAGCAGTTCCAGAATTCATTAACAGTACCGTAGCTAGGTATTACCTGCAGCCGGTAAGCCATACTGTTTGGCAAGCTCGCTTTGGCATAAACACCGTCATAAGAAGCATTTTCAAAAACATTATTGTAAAGGCTTGCATTTGCATTATTGGCATATATACCATACGGCATATAATCAAATAAATTCTGGTTCATATTCCCGGCGCTGGCGTTTGCATCACCTATCATTATTTCATACGGGGCCCCGCTCAGGTTGCTCGGCCAGTATCCCACATTGTATAGCTTTATCCCGTACTGCACTGTGCCGCCGTTCTTATCATAAGCATAAGCATAAGTATTGTCATTAATTTTATAGTGAGAAATTAACACATTCAATGGGGAATAAATATCCTTTAGCCCTGTGCTGCCATTATTATTCACAGGCCATGTTGCAGAATAATTGCCAAGGCCAAAATTCCTGCTTGTAAATACCGTATTCGTTATGCTGAACGGATAAATATAGTTGGAAACATTCTGGTAATTATAAGTCTCAATATCTATCCCCACATCATTACGGTTAAAGATGGCATTATTCACATTCAGTATACCACCACTTTGAATATTTCCATCTTGTATAGCTGGTATAGATACTGCTGTTTTTGCATCCTCTATCAAAGTATTATCTGTAATATTCAACTGTCCCGGATAATCCACTGGGTCGCTGTTGATAACCATACCCTGCCACATAGCAGTACAGGTGTAAAGATGGCAATGGTCCAGCCCCAGTACAGAATTGATCCCTATATTAAGTGTTGTCAGCGAGCTGCCCACATTATCTATCATCACCGAGGCATTGTGCAATAGTACATTACCGCTAACAGTAGCGGTATGGTCCATATAATATTTGGCAACCGTGCTGCTCGTATAGCTGCTGCTGATAGTGCCTCCAAGTCCTAAAAGAACAAAATCATTTCCCATCAAACCGCAGGGGTCACAATTACCCTCAGGTAGCACAATGCTCACTATGCTCGGGTTCGATGTGGCGCTGCAGCCCGTGCTTTGGTCCGTAACCACTACTTCGTATTCAAATTGCTGGTTGCTTGTAAAACCAGAAAATGAACCGCTCAGTGTATTACCTGTTAACCCGCCATAAGCCACGCCAAAATAGGGATTGGTAAGCGATAAAATGTTTACATAAGTATTGCTGGCATTCAATATTAACCAAGTATAAATATAATTAGTACTTACCGTCGCATTCACATTAAACGACCCGCTGCTAAACACAAACAGCTATCGGCGTAGTGATACTGATACCCGGTGGCGCATTCACAGTAAAACTGATTGTATAATTATTACTTATACAACCCGTACTGCCATTTTTTACAGTTAATGTTCCCGTATAAGTGCCTGGCGTTAAATTGCTTGGTATATTTATAGTAATAGCACCGGGTATGCTGCCGGGTAAACTTGCATTTGTTACATTGCCGATACTCGTATTGTTCCAGTTCGATATACTGTAAGTGCCGGGGCTATTACTTACAGCCGTAACAGGCAAACTCACACTGCTGGCACCGGGGCATACACTTGCTATGCTCCCCAGGCTGATGGTTGGCAAAGGGTTTACAGTTACAACTGCACTGGTATTGGCTACACATCCGTTCGCATCCGTCCCCGTTACAGTATAGGTTTGTGTCACACTAGGCGTTGCACTTGCTGTCGAGCATGGCGGATTAGCGCCCACACAGCTTGGAGAGTTCGGCCCGTTCGTAGTCCAGAGATAAGAACTTGCGCCACTGGCACTAAAATTCACCACCTGTCCCGCACACACAGTGGCAGAGCTCGGGCTGATACTTATTGTTGGCAATGCATATAATGTAAGTGCCGCATTATTACTTGTTAGCACTGAGGTACAAGCTCCATAGGTTATTTTACACCTGTATATATATCCGTTCATACTACTTGTAGCACCGCTTATATTAAGCGTGGCGCTTGTTGCTCCGCTATATACACCTCCGTTTGTTACATTAGCAAAACCACTTCCGGCATTTACTTGCCATTGATATAGGCAAGATAGTCCGGAAGGACACATTGCAACTGAAAGCGATGTGTTACTTAATAAACAAATAGCGCTATTTATTGGTTGTTGCGCAATACTTATTGGGTAGAAAAGAAAACTAAAAACAGACCCATACCCCGAACCTGTATTTTCAGAGACTGTTATACTGTTAATTCCACTACAATATTCTATATCTACCTGCGCTCCTGCACCTGTCGTGGTCGTAGTATTTAAGGCAACACCCAAATCACCAGAGCCAGTAATTGTACAATTGGCGTTTGCAGAACTGCATGTACCGTTAAAAGTACTGAGGTTAGAACTACTTAAAGCATAATGTACGCCATTAATATAAAACTCAATCTCCTCACCATAGTCCATAGCGCTGGTCAAAACTCTGATATTATAAACCGGGACTGAAAACGTATAAGTAAAACTTCCACCGCTTCCGCTTCCTATCAAATAAGGTTGTGCGCCGCACCAATTGCCATAGTAAGCTGCGTCACCACTAGATGTAACAGTCACGTTAGCACATGTAAAATTCGCGGTACCTGATGTATTAAATACTTGATCATAAATTTGTGCGTTCGCATAATAATGTGCAAAACAAAAAAGCATAACTATTAAAAAGAACCTGGATAAAAAAGACAATTGTTTCATATGCTGATTTTTATTTGTTTATAACAACTCAAACCTATCAAATAATGATTTACAAAAAAGCTCCATTCAACGAAAGTGCGTTTTCATTCGATGAAAGTACGTTTTCATCCATCGAAGCGTTTCCACATACTCTATTTTCAACATACATTTCTCCACTTTCTGCTCCCAAAATCACACACCCTAAAAACCTCATAATTATATCATTATCAATACCATTTAAAATAACAACCCTAAACTCCCAAATATTTCGCATAAAAAGAATAGTCCGGCAGCACCAATCTTACCGCTTTTTAGCGCTCAGATTGGTGCTTTTTATTTTGGTATTTCCATTATCACGCCACTATCCTTGCCTATCGGCACATACACAAAAATTGGCACAAATATTATCAACCCTCATTAACAAAAAATATTTGGATTCGCCCCCATCACGATTGTATCTTTGACATGAATTTGAATAAATATTAAATTTAAATTCATAAGTTCTTTAGCATATAACTTGTCCCGTC
>CAIYVS010000383.1 GCA_903929655.1 uncultured Bacteroidota bacterium
AATACATAAGGAAACAAGACACAATGAAAGAAGAAACAAAAATTAAGTAAAGAAAGAAATGGAAAAGTCCAAAGTAAAGAAAAGAAGACCAAAACAAAAAAGGAACAGAATCATACAATGACTATTATGATAATTTTAATAATGACCTTAACTTTTTTGGTAATTTCGTTCTTTACGTTTCTTTTGGTCGGGTCTTCAAAAGTAATAACTAACTTCGCAGCCAAATTAAAAAAACACATGCAGCAATCGGTTTTTGATCAGATGCAACAGATGGGACATGAGCAATTGGTTTTTTGCCACGACCCTCATTCCGGGCTCAACGCCATAATCGGTATTCATAATACAACCCTTGGCCCCGCTCTCGGAGGTACTCGTCTCTGGAACTACAATACGCATGAAGAAGCCATTGTAGATGTGCTGCGCCTTAGCCGGGGCATGAGCTATAAAGCTGCTATCAGTGGTCTTAACCTCGGTGGTGGTAAAGCCGTTATCATCGGCGATGCCGGAAAGATCAAATCTGAAGCACTTTGGCGCCGTTACGGAAAATTTGTTAACAGCCTCAATGGCAAATACTACACTGCCGAAGACGTAAATACCTCTGCCCGCGATATGGAATTCATATCAATGGAAACCAAATTCGTTACCGGTGTGCCCGAATATATGGGCGGTTCCGGCGATCCTTCTCCCTTCACAGCTTATGGCGTGTTTATCGGGATGAAGGCAGCAGCAAAAAAAGCCTGGGGATCAGACAACCTCAGTGGCAAAAAAGTCCTGGTTCAAGGGGTTGGGCACGTAGGCCAATATCTTACAGGTCATATCACAAAAGACGGAGCTAAGGTTTATATATCTGACATTTCAGACGCTAAACTGAAGGAAGCCAAAGAAAAATTCCCTAACGTAGAAATAGTTGATAACAATAAAGTGCTCGATCTGGATATAGACATCTATGCTCCCTGTGCTTTAGGTGCCTCTGTAAACACAGAAAGCATCAAAAAAATGAAATGCCCTGTAATTGCCGGCGCTGCCAATAATCAATTGGCCGACGAAAATGTGCATGGCCCCATGCTCATTGAAAAAGGCATTCTCTACGTACCCGATTTTCTGATAAACGCAGGTGGCCTGATAAATGTAGGTGCAGAACTGGATGGTTATAACCGCGAGCGTGTTATGAACAACGTAGAAAAGATCTACGACCGCACCATGGAAATATTCCATCTTTGCGAAACCGAAAAGATACATGCCCAGGCTGCAGCCATGAAAATAGCAGAAAAGCGCATGCGCGATATTGCCAATGTAAAAGCAAGATTATAATAATACCCGGTATTTATATTGAAAAGGCTGCCCTAAGTGCAGCCTTTTCTGTTTGTATATTCTTTGGAATAATTATACCAACTGGACTTTTAAAATATACTGTATATAATAGCCCTGACCATTACTTCGCGTTGCCTTTTCCCAAAAACAAGAGCAATTACTCGCTATGGAATTCCCCCTTTAGTGCGGGCCTTTTGCATAGCGAAGGGGGATAGGGGATGTTAATCGAATATGGAAACAATTGCCCTGACCTTTAGGTCGGGGATTGAGAATAACCGGATGTTCTGGATTTAGCCAAAATAATTTCTCTGAGTGATTTAAATTTCAAAATGCTTTCATTTCGTCTTCATAACACTGTTTTCATAATCCACCACCCCATCCAGTATATTCCTGCACAATTTTTCCAGTTCTGCATCATTATTTATACGGGCCATTTCTTCTGCATTATCTATACGTCCACATTCTATTAATACTCCGGGCATATTCGCCTGCTTCAACACCCAGAGGCCTTTTTAACAAATTCAGCCTGCTTCCCATCTGCATTCAGACGGCCTATTATTGCAGATGCCAGTACACTGCTTGCCGTATACTGAGTACCCCTTCCATCTGCAATCACCTCGTATGGAGCATGTTTCACAGTATTCTCATCACTGCTATTGATATGAATGGAAACGAACAGGTCTGCATGTACCTCGTTTGCCTTTTGCGCTCTTGCATCAAGACTTGGATATTCATCACCCTTTCTTGTTGGCACAACCTCTATATTATACGCTTCCCCCATTTGTGTCATTTTATTGGCTATCTTAAGTACCATATTTTTTTCTGCCGTCCCGTTTTTGGCTATCGCGCCATTGTCCTCTCCACCATGTCCGGCATCTATTACCATAACAATTTTTCTGTCAGCCCTGTTTAAGACAACATTTTTTTTGCTAAAAGAAAATAGTAAAATAGCACTAAACAATAAAGGCAATACAAACAGCTTCCGCAATATGGAATAACTTGCTTTGTTCAGATTGTTAAGCATCATAATTCTTCTTTTTATGGGTGAGTAAAAAAACGGGTGAACAATATCAGGTAAAATATTTCCATAATTTGCTACCAGCAGCATCTCTGCAAACAACTCTGTATTGCTATTTTCAATTGCTCCCTCATCGGCAATAAACTCATGCACCATTGATAACTCTTTCTTTATTAGCCAATACACAGGATTGATCCAGAAAGCGACTAATACCAATTGCATAAACAATTTATCAAGACTATGTTTTAGTTTAATATGGATCAGTTCATGTCTCAAAATTTGTTTTCCCTGCCTGCCTTCCGGATCAATACCTTCTTTCCAGAACAAAGTTTTCATAAATGAGAAGGGCGCTTTGTTTATATCCGTATACACCATATCATATCCTTCCATCCTGTTTTTAGAGTTTTTCGCCTTTATGCGATATACCCAATATATCCTGCCACACAACACGAGCAACATCCCTGCTGAAATAAGAAGATAAATGCCTGCCAGCACCATTTCAAAACTGATAAACAATGATTGCTTTACTAAAGGAATCTTTTCCACCTCGTTTGAGTTAATTGCCTCCAGTATTTTGACCGCGGTCTTTGAATGCAAAGAGCTGACACTATACCATTCAAAATTCACGAATGGCAGCGCTATGCTTACAACTACACTGGCCAGCAGGTAAAAGCGATTGAAAGAATGAAGCTTCCTGTTCCTTAAAATAAACCAATAATAAAGGAACATTAAGCCACTTATAATGATTGATTTCAATAAAAATAAACTTGCAGTTTGCATAAAAATCATTTTTTCTTTAATTGTTTTAAAAGCAATTCCAGGTCTTGCACAGAAATCTTCTTTTCATCTACCAGGAAAGAAACGATATTATTGAAAGAACCTTCAAAATATCCTTTTGCAACCCCGGTCAAAGTAGCCTTCGAATAATCCTCTTTACTTATTTTGGGATGATAGCGATGTATGCGTCCCACCTGCTCCACTTCCACAAACTCTTTACCAACCAGTATCTTCAATATAGTTGCAACAGTATTTTTATGTGGTTGTGGATTGGGCATATTATCTACTACTTCCATCAGCAAGCCATTGCCCAGCTTCCATAAAACCATCATTACCGTTTCTTCTGCTTTTGTAAGCGCCATCATCTTAAACTAAATATTTAGTTCAAACGTAAAACTAATTTTTTAGTTTTACAAATATTTATTCATTTTTCTTTTTCCGGAGTACGGCCAAAGCTTTGTTATAAATAGTCCTACCTGTATTAACCAATTCGGGACGACATGCATTTTTGTGAATATCTAAATTTGGAAACAGCCTTCTCTGAATTGTATCTTTGTCATGAAAACAGAACAAAATGTTATTTTTTAAATATGTTTTTTAGAATAAATCTCGATACTCGCACTACCATGCCAAATTTTATATTACAAAATTGCTAATCCACAAAATGCCAGAAAAAAAATTTGCTTCCTGGGCGGCAAATACACAATGAAATGCAGTACTGTAGCCCATATATAAATTTTCATACCGGCCATAATAGAAAAAAAGCGGCCATAAAACGGCAATATAATTGTGGATATCTTCATCTATAGTAAATCCCAATAAACCAATCAACTATTTAACTTTTAAACCATTTAATCATTTAACCTTTCAACATTATCTTTGCTGTCCAATAAATTAAATAAATGCTGCACTTACCAAATCAAACTAACTTTTATAAAGGCAAGGTTCGTGATGTTTATACCATTGCCGACAAGTATCTTGTAATGGTCGTTAGCGACCGCATCTCTGCATTCGATGTAGTGTTGCCTCGCCCCATTCCTTTCAAAGGACAAGTACTGAACCAGATCGCTGCCCAGTTCCTGGCTGCCACTAGAGACATTGTGCCAAACTGGATGATGAGCGTACCATTACCCAATGTTACCATCGGGCATAAATGCGAAACATATCCTGTGGAAATGGTAGTTCGTGGTTTCCTTACCGGCCATGCATGGCGTACATACAAAAGTGGCAAAAGGGAATTATGTGGTGTACCACTTCCTGAAGGAATGAAGGAGAACGATAGGTTCCCCACACCTATCATCACCCCAACCACAAAAGCTCACGAAGGTCATGATGAAGACATTTCCCGAGAGGAAATTATTAAGTCTGGCCTGGTATCAGAAAAGGAATACACACAATTAGAACAATACACACTCGCACTCTATGAGCGCGGGCAGAAAATAGCATCCGAGCGCGGCCTGATTCTCGTAGATACCAAATACGAATTCGGAAATATAGCCGGTACCATCTACCTCATAGACGAAATTCATACACCCGATTCATCCCGCTATTTCTATTTGGAAGGCTATGATGAACGCCAGGAAAAAGGCGAAGCCCAGAAACAATTATCCAAAGAGTTCGTTCGCGAGTGGCTCATGGATAATGGCTTCCAGGGCAAAGAAGGACAACAGATACCCGAAATGACAAACGAGGTGGTGAACAATATATCAGACCGTTACATAGAGCTATACGAACAGGTAACCGGAAAGAATTTTGTAAAAGAGGAAGTATCTGATGAAGAAACAGAAAAGACGCTGGTGGAAGAGATAGGGAAGTTAGTGTAATTTGTTAAAGTGCATGAGTAAAGAACAATTAGACGATTTTTTCGAACTTTTAGAATCGGAAAAATCCCTTAACATTATTTGGATAACTTTATAAAATGTAAACCGTCCGTAGGGACAAGATATTGGTAGAAAAATAAGGAAACCACAAACCTGTCCCAGAGGGACAAAATATTGGTAAAAAAATGCTCCACTCGTCCCATAGAGATGACATAATTGATAACACACGCATGGCAAATACATTCACCCAAATTCATTTACAAATTGTATTTGCCGTACAAAATCGTATATCATTAATTCAACCCTCCTGGAAAGATGAATTATACAAATACATGACAGGGATCGTAAAAGAAAATGACCACAAACTCCTTATTATTAATGGAATGCCCGACCATATCCACTTACTGATTGGAATGAGGCCAACACAATCCTTGTCGGAACTAGTGCAGGACATAAAAGGTGATTCATCAAAATGGATCAATTCAAGGAAATTTGTAGCAGGTAAATTCCAGTGCAGGAAGGCTATGGTGCATTCTCTTATTCCAGATCACATTTACCTGCTGTTATTAATTATATCAAAAATCAGGAAACTCACCATAAAAAGAAAAGTTTTATTGAGGAATACAAGGAATTTTTAGACAAATTTGAATTGCCATATGACGAACGATATATTTTTCAACCGGTTTTATAAATAGAACAATATATCGTCCCTACAGGACGGAGATAAATGCTAATTTTGTTTCTACTAATATAATGTCCCTCTGGGACAATTTATGTTAAAACAGGGGTGTCCCTTCGGGACAAAATATTGGTAGAAAATTTTAAACGATATCACACT
Organism: uncultured Bacteroidota bacterium; assembly: GCA_903929655.1. GTDB lineage: Bacteria > Bacteroidota > Bacteroidia > Chitinophagales > Chitinophagaceae > JABDGU01. The sequence continues at coordinate 5,765 of CAIYVS010000383.1, forward strand.
CGTCCCGTAGGGACGATATATTATACATAACGCATTGACAATGTCAGACACACTCACTACTTCCCGGATAATACGCTCACCTCGCGGCTCTCAGCTCACTTGCAAAAACTGGGTTACAGAAGCAGCTTACCGTATGATACAAAACAACCTCGACCCCGAAGTGGCAGAACGCCCTGAAGACCTGGTTGTATATGGAGGCATAGGTAAAGCCGCCCGTAATTGGAAAGCTTTCGATAAGATACTGGAATGTCTGAAGAATCTGAACGAAGATGAAACCCTCATGGTGCAGTCCGGTAAGCCGGTAGGTGTATTACGTTCTCATAAAAACGCACCCCGCGTATTGATTGCCAATTCTAACCTCGTGGGCCATTGGGCCACATGGGAAGTGTTCCGCGAGTTGGATGCTAAAGGCCTCATAATGTATGGACAGATGACCGCCGGCTCATGGATATATATCGGCTCACAAGGCATTGTTCAAGGCACATACGAAACCTATCTTTCCCTTGCTAATAAACACTATCATACACCATCATTAAAAGGCAAACTCAACGTTACCGCTGGTCTCGGTGGCATGGGTGGCGCTCAGCCATTGGCCATCACCATGAATGAAGGCGTTTGCCTCGCTGCAGAAATGGAAGAATGGCGCATTAAGAAAAGAATAGAAACCCGCTATCTGGATAAATGGACATCAGATATTGATGAAAGTATAGATTGGGCACTGCAGGCAAAAGAAAACGGAGAGGCCATATCAATAGGCGTATGCTGCAATGTGGTCGATCTCTTACAAAGACTCATTGACAGGAATATAACTCCCGATACGCTTACAGACCAGACATCAGCACATGATGAACTGATAGGCTATTTCCCCGAAGGCTTATCCGTACCCGAAGCCAATGCCCTGCGCAGCAGCAACCCGGATGAATATATCCGTCGCTCGCTGGATACAATGGCCAAACATGTACGCCAGATGCTGGAATTGCAAAAACGCGGAGCTATTACATTTGACTATGGCAATAACCTGCGTGGACAGGCACACGACAAACGCGATGTAAAAGACGCTTTTGATTTTCCCGGCTTTGTACCTGCATTCATCCGTCCCTTGTTTTGCGAAGGCAAAGGCCCCTTCCGCTGGGTGGCACTAAGTGGCGACCCTGAAGATATCTATACAACTGACGAAGCCCTTAAACAACTATTCCCCGAAAACAAAGGCCTGATTCGCTGGCTGGATATGGCCAAAGAACGCATTGCCTTCCAGGGCCTTCCCGCGCGTATCTGCTGGCTGGGCATGGGCGAACGCGAAAAGGCAGGTTTGCTTTTTAATGAACTGGTAAGAACGGGGAAAGTAAAAGCCCCCATCGTTATCGGCCGCGACCATCTTGACACTGGCTCTGTAGCCTCCCCCAACCGCGAAACCGAAGCCATGAAAGATGGCTCAGATGCCATTGCCGACTGGCCAATACTGAATGCACTCATAAATACTGCAGGCGGAGCAAGCTGGGTATCCTACCATCATGGTGGTGGTGTGGGTATGGGTTATTCCTTACATGCAGGTATGGTAATAGTTGCAGACGGCACACAGGATGCAGAAGAACGTCTGCGCCGCGTACTCTTCAACGACCCCGCAATGGGCGTTATCCGTCATGCAGACGCAGGTTATGATATTGCAGAGGAAACCGCAGAGAAGTTTGGCTTGAAAATATAGCAGCTCATAAATTTATTAACAGTATTAGGGTTTAATTGACAAAAATACGTCTGATAAGGTATTATCCTAAAACTGACTTTATGAAAAAACTATTACCCCTTCTTTTTATCTTCATTTCAATTGCTTCTTTGAAAAATAATGCTATTGCGCAAATAGGAGTAATACATGGTATTTCTCCTGTAGATAGCTTCGCTTTTACATTTGCAGCAAACGATTCTTTACATCACAACTTAGGTTTCGGAGACTTGTCCATTGACACGTCTCATCTTGATTCAACCAATACTGCTTTATGGGAGATCGGGAATACATCTAAATACTTTTTTTCCGATACCGATACGGCAAGGGGCATAATGACAGATACGTTAAACGAATATCCTGTAAATGCCAATAGCTGGTTCACAATCAAATACTTTCAGGAAAGCGGTGTCATCATTTCTTTCTGGCACAAGTATCAGACAAGCGAGGGGCATGATGGCGGCATTGTGGAGTTTTCAATTGATAGCGGACTAACATGGCAAAATATGTTGGGAGATTGTAACGAGGATAGTTCATGGGGTGCAGGTGTGCACACAGCCAATTTTTATGGAAAATATGACACGCTGCTTAGTGGAGAACAGGCATTCAGTGGCACAAGTAATGGTTGGATAAAATCTCAATTTCAATTCTTTCCACCCCCTTTTGTAAAACCCAATGGAGGCCAACAACCATGCTACCTTGGGGATATCACAGTTCGTTTCAGATTCAAAAGTGATTCCATTCCTGATACATTAGATGGCTGGATAATAGGCAGAATAAATATTGAACAAGATACTTATGTTGGCTCAGTTGCTAAAGTCACCAAATCCTCACTCAATATTTACCCCAACCCATCTTCTGATGCCGGCTTTAATTTCCCAGCATTGGATGAAGAAAAGAAGTACAGAATTGAGATTAGTAACGTATTGGGAGCAAGGGTATTAAACGTTCCCTACACGCACCATATAAACCTTAGCACATTACCCAAAGCGCTTTACTTTTACCGGGTAAGTGATGGAACGGAGTATTATAGCGGGCAACTCGTGAGTGAATAGTGCCTACCTCTATTAAACTGCAAATCTATTCCTCAGGAAATTTCTCACCCGAAGTAAGATCGGGTTCGAAATGCCGCACTGGTTGGGTGAAATGCCCACAACTTATGACTTACGACTAAACTACACCTGGAAAACCCCTGTTTTAAATTCCTTTACAATAGGGGCATGATTAGCCGCATTAATGCCTTCTGAAATAACCCGCCTTGTCTCAACAGGATCAATGATCTCATCCACCCAAAGACGTGCAGCAGCATAATAAGCCGTGGTCTGTGCAGTATAACGGTCGGTTATTTCTTTTAGCATAGCTTTTTCTTTCTCAGGGTCTATTTCTTGTCCCTTGGCTTTAAGAGAAGCTACTTGTATCTGCAAAAGCGTTTTGGCAGCCTGGTCACCACCCATCACAGCTATGCGCGCATTGGGCCATGCATATATAAAGCGCGGATCATAGGCTTTGCCACACATAGCATAGTTTCCGGCTCCGTAAGAATTACCTATTACAATAGTTATTTTGGGCACAACAGAATTAGCAACGGCATTTACCAGTTTGGCCCCGTCCTTAATAATACCTGAATGTTCACTGCGGCTGCCTACCATAAACCCGGTAACATCCTGCAAAAAGACCAGTGGTATTTTCTTCTGGTTACAATTCATAATAAAACGCGCTGCCTTGTCTGCACTATCATTATAAATAACACCACCCATTTGCATTTCACCTTTGCCGCTCTTCACTATCTTGCGCTGGTTGGCCACAATACCTACTGCCCAGCCCTCTATCCTTGCATATCCGCAAACAATGGTCTTGCCATAATCTTCTTTAAACTGGTCGAACTCCGAATTATCTACTATCCTTTCTATGATCTCTACAATATCATAAGTCTTGCTATTATCAACAGTTACCAGGCCATAAATTTCTTTAGGGTCTTTTTGGGGTGCAACAGCTTTGATACGGTCAAAACCGGCACGCGGCTGCTCCCCTATTTTATCCATAATGCGGCGCACTTGCTGCAGGCATTCCTGCTCCGTATCAAACTTATAATCTGCAATACCACTTATCTCAGTATGTGTTTTAGCTCCCCCCAAGGTTTGTATATCAATATCCTCACCAATCGCGGCCTTCACCAAATAAGGCCCTGCCAAGAAAATAGAACCATTGCCTTCCACCATAAGGGTTTCATCACTCATAATAGGCAGGTAAGCACCACCGGCCACGCAGCTACCCATCACAGCTGCGATCTGGGTAATACCCATGGCACTCATTTGGGCATTATTACGGAAGATGCGGCCAAAGTGCTCTTTATCAGGAAATATCTCATCTTGCATAGGCAGGAATACCCCGGCACTATCAACAATATAAATAACAGGCAAATGATTCTCCATAGCTATCTCCTGCATACGCAGGTTCTTCTTACCCGTTATGGGAAACCATGCACCTGCTTTCACAGTATTATCATTAGCCACGATCATACACTGGCGGCCGCATACATAACCTATGCCCGCAACTGTGCCACCTGCCGGGCAGCCACCGTATTCGGGATACATTTCATATCCTGCAAAAGCCCCCAACTCAATAAAAACACTATACTTATCTATAAGATATTCAATACGCTCCCTGGGAGACATCTTGCCCTTCTCTTTCAGCTTTTCGATACTTTTTTTGCCACCGCCCAGGCTTATTACCGCGTGTCGTTGTTTCACCTGGCTCACCGCGAGGCGCATTGCATCATCGTTTTTATTGAAATCGAGGTTCATTCAGCTCTGATAATTTGGCTGCAAAGGTATTGTGAAAAAGTGGTAAGTAGAAAAGCCAACCCCCGAAGACAGAATTGTCGTCTATTATAATAACCACATCTTAATGCATAATGAAAGAAATAAATACAAGCACTCTCCGTCGGAAAAATAAAAATAATTGTCAGACAGCCAATAATGCACCAAATTTGCTGTAATCATGAAACTTCATGCAACTATGAAGACAGGATCATTATTTATTTTCGTTCTGATCGCATTCCTGGCTCTAAACATGCCTGCCAAAGCTAATCACATATTTGGCGGAGAACTATTATATAAACACGACACCGGCAATAATTATAAGATCATCCTCACTTTATACGGCGATTGTTCCTCATCTAATTTTAACCTTTTGTATGGTTCTACCCCTTCGGTACTTGTCATCAATGGTGCTGGCACAAGTTCTTTTACAGCTATACTGCAACCCGATTCAGGCTCCAATGTAGAAGTAAGCCCGGTTTGCCCTTCGCAAGCAGGCCATACCAGTTGCGATACACCTGCAGGAACATTACCGGGTATTAAACGATTTATTTTCTCAAAAATGGTCACCCTGCCCGGCCTGGACTCTAACTGGCAATTTATCTTTAGCGGTGGCATGGGAAACTCTTCTGCCGGGAGGAGTATAAATATCACCAATGTTATAAATGCAAGCTCATCATATGTTTACCTGGTAGCCACATTAAACAACTTGCTGGCTCCAAACTCTTCTCCAGTATACTCCACCGTACCGACACCTTTTTATTGCGTAAATCTGGCTGAGCAATATAACCAGGGCGCGATAGACCCCGACAATGATTCTTTAACATTTTCTCTTGTTAACGCAATTGACGGAGCTACGAGCACCCCTGTTACTTACAGTAGCCCTTTCTCAGGCACTAACCCTTTATCCGTAGTGCCAGGGGATTTTTCTTTCAGCCCTCACAACGGTCAAATGAATTTTACGCCGGATATGACGCAGGATGCGCTCATAGTTAATCAGGTTTCAGAATACCGCAATGGTATTCTCGTGGGCAGTAGCATGCGGGAAATGACATTTATTGTCCTTAATAATTGTACAGGCACACCGCCTTCGGGAAACATAAACCCCAGCTCAGTAAATGGTGGTACAATAAAAGTTCAAAATGGTACAACTGTCAATATTTGCAGTGGCACATCTTCTCTGTCATTTGACATTAACGCCTCGTCCACAAGCGGCGACACGGTCAACGTGATTGTAAATAATGCAATAAGTAATTCTTCCGCTAATGTTACAAACAATAATGCTAACAACCTTATAATTCATTTTTATTGGCAACCCGGTATTTCTCCTGTTGGTATTTATACTTTTTATGTTACACTCACTGACAATCATTGCCCGGTGGCCGACGTACAAACAATTGCTTTTACTATCAATATAGTAGACCCATTTTCCTTAATAGATTCTCAAATTTCGGCAACGCAGTGTGTGCATCAGGCAGCCATGCATTACCATTTGTATGGAGGGGTATTGCCCCGTATACTCACTATTTCGCAAGGCGGAAATATTGTTAAGACACTTACAGACACTTCCGGTTTTATAGCAGACAGTTTAGCTGCCGGAACATATGTCCTTTCTGTAAGCTCGCCTTACCTGAATTGCCCTGCCATGGATACGCTAACTATCGTAGATAGCGGGCAGTTAGCATTCCCGGGTATTATTTACTCATCTTATTGTAAAAATGCCCTTGTGGATTCGGTCAATTATCCCAAACTGGATGGGGCGAGTTTGAGATGGTATGATCTTGCCGGCAATCCATTAAGCCAGACCCCTGTAGTAAATACTGACGCGCCGGCAGTATTTACCTGGTATGTGTCTCAGATTTATAAATCCTGCCAATCTGCGATAGACACTCTACAGGCCACTGTTCATGACCTTCCCCAAATCAGTTTCCCCGATATGCCACAAAGTGTTTGTATAGGCGATTCTGTTTATTTAAGAGCCAGCGGCGGTATTGACTATACGTGGGGGCCAGCCAATGAAATTTTTATAGGAGCTAATTCAGATCCGGTTACATGGGTTTTGGCTCCCAAAACCTTTCAGGTAACTGTAACAAACGAATATGGTTGTGTTGATTCTTCAAGCTTTACGATCTCTGATGTTGAACCATGTTGCCAGTTCTCATACCCTAATGCATTTACCCCTAATGGGGATAATAAAAATGACCGCTTCCACCCGATAATATACGGACACACCCAGAATTATGAATTCTCAATTTTTGATCGCTGGGGAGAACTCGTATTCCATACATTTAACCAGTATGCATCCTGGGACGGAACATTTGCAGGTGTACCCGGCGAAATAGGCTCCTATTTTTATTTTGTCCGGGCAAAATGTTTATCCGGCAAAAACCAATATTACAAAGGAGAAGTTACTTTGATAAGATAATTACCCATTATTCCCATTTAAATACCTTTCCAGCCACTATATATACACCTATTCCCCAAACAAGTAGTATTAACATATCTACCCTTACCTCCCATAAACCCACGCCGTTAAAAGCGATTTTCCTAAGCGCATCATTTACATATGTTAGCGGTAGGGCCCTGCATATAGGTTGAAGCCATTTGGGGAAATTATCGATAGGGAAAAAAGTACCGGCAAGGAGAAACTGCGGCAGCGTAATGATATTGGATAATGGGGGTATAGTAGACTCGCTTTTGGCAATACCGCTCACAATAAAACCAAAACCCATAAATACCATCAGGCCCAATGCGCAAATAAGTAACATTTCAAAAAATGTCAACATGCCGTGAGCCAATGTAAAATGAAAAGCAAAATGACCGATAGCAATAATAACGATAGCACCTGTTATCTGGAACAACATACGTGCAATTCCTTCACTCAGAACGATGATCTCGCGCCTTACCGGAGTCGCAAAAAAACGTTTCAAAACTAATGTCTGGCGTAAATTAAAAAATACAAAAGCAGTGCCAAAAACACCCGATGCGAGTAGTGAGAATCCAAGCTGGCCCGGAAGAATAAAATCTATCATCTTAAAATCCCGGACATTGGCAATATGAATATCTATATCAGCCAATTGATCTATACGTTTTTGTATTTCCGGGTCCTGGTTTTGTACCACACTATTAATAATTGCTCTTAATTGCTGGCCTTTATCTGCCTGCGTTGAGGCAACATTTAATATCACTTTATAACGGGGATAAACACCATCTGCCTGTTTTTTTATTTCAATTGTTCCGGCTATATCACCTTCGCTTAAAGCTTGTTCCACAGCCGCAGCATCTTTTTGCTGCACCCATTTCAATACAGGAACATTACGCAAAGCGGCGTACAATTCACTGCTGGTATCAGAGCCCGGTTTTGCCGACACCTTCACTGAAAAACCTTTTCCCCCGCCCAGGAAACCAAACACAAGAATAAATATCAAAGGGAATGCGATACTGAAAACAATAGCAGAAGGACTTTTTAATATTGCCTGAAGGCTGGCTTTCACCATGGCCCGCATGGCTTGCTTATTACTATATGTTGGCATATTTCATTTTAAATAATGGCAAAGGTACTTATTTACTTAGAAGCTTAATGACCTGATTGCAGATTAGGATGAATCTTTAATTGTTGTTAAAAAAGCATATTACAAAAGGGTATATGCCCTAATCTAAGTAAATTACATAGCTTTACCAGTATAGATTTTGACGATGAAATACCGCATTTTCGCTTGTTACCTGTTCCTTTCCTGCCTGTTTCAGACTGATCTGTTTGCAGCCAAGATATTTATACCAATGGATGCAGAAACCCAAACCAACCATCTGAAGGCCTATGGAATAGCTTATGAAGCGCTTTTGGAAAACGTGCCAGTGGATTGGTTGCTGAATTATAAAGGAGGGAGTTTTGGCATTGAGCAGGTGGAAAGCATAGAAAGGCTTTGCAAACTGCGCGGCGTCAATTATGAAGTTATGAGTGATGCACAATATAACGGCATCTTGCTTACTATTGCCAACCCCGACTTTAATGGCGATGTAATAAAACTTGAAAAAGCTCCTAAAATTGCTGTATACACCCCACCCAATAAAGAGCCATGGGATGATGCAGTAACAATGGCACTTGAATATGCAGAGATTCCCTACGAGAAAGTATATGATGATGACGTGCTGGATGGGAAACTGCCGAAGTATGACTGGCTGCACCTGCACCATGAAGATTTTACCGGGCAATACGGAAAATTCTGGGGGGTATATAAAAATGCCACATGGTATATTAATGACGTACAAAGCGCCGAAGCGACTGCTAAGAAACACGGATTCAAAAAAGTATCTCAGCTTAAATTGGCAGTTGCAAAAAAAATAAGGGATTTTGTTGCCGGTGGTGGATATATGTTTGCCATGTGCTCCGCAACAGATTCTTACGATATTGCACTTGCTGCTGAAAACACAGATATATGCGATGCTGTTTTTGACGGAGACCCGATGGCGCCAGATGCGCAGCAAAAGCTGGATTTCACCAAATGCTTTGCTTTTAAAGATTTTACACTGGTTACCAATCCATATATCTACGAATACTCTGATATTGACAATACCAATTACCGGCATGTGCCAATGGATTTGGATTATTTTACCTTATTCACATTCTCAGCAAAATTTGACCCTGTGCCTACCATGCTTTGCCAGGACCATACCACTACTATAAAAGGCTTTATGGGGCAGACAACCGCATTCCGTAAAGAAGTGATCAAGTCAAGTGTATTGATAATGGCGGAAAATAAAGCTGCTAATGAAGCACGTTATATACACGGCGAATACGGTAAAGGCACCTGGACTTTTTATGGCGGCCATGACCCCGAAGACTATACCCATGCCATTGGCGACCCTAAAACAGATTTATCGCTCCACCCTACTTCTCCCGGCTACCGCTTGATCCTGAACAATGTGCTGTTTCCTGCAGCTAAGAAGAAACCGAGGAAAACATAGGTGATTTTTGAGAAATCAAAAGTACTGAATTAACAAGGTTCAATTCCGGGCGCATTTTCCCCAATAAGTGTCATATCATTTTATGGGAAAACATATTACTTTTGCCGCTCAATATTATTTTTCATTCTTTATTTATGAATAGACAAATTATTGGCCTGGTACTTTTAGCAGCATCATTAACTGCGTGTAACCAGTCCTCACAAAAAACAGCTTCCAAACAGGATATACTTCAGGCTGATATTGACAGCACCGTAAATCCAGCAGATGATTTTTTCGATTATGCCAATGGTGGCTGGATAAAGAAAAACCCGATACCAAGTGATGAAACCAGTTGGGGCATCGGAAAACTGGTGCAAAATGAGCTGTATGATCGCCTGAAGAACATTAATGACAAGGCCTTGAAAGCCGGGGCCAAGACGGGCGTTGACCAGCAAATAGGCGATTTTTGGTTTGCCGGAATGGATACAACTGCGATAGAACAGCAAGGTATTAAACCGCTTGCTGAAGAACTGAATAAGATCGCAGCTATGCAGACACCAAAAGATGTTATGACACAGGCAGCTCGTATGCATACATATGGCGTAGGCGTGTTTTATGACGAAGGGGTTTCGCAGGATGAAAAGAATAGCGATGTGAACGCCTACCACATGGGCCAGGGCGGATTAGGGCTTCCCAACAGGGATTATTATTTTAATACAGATGAGCGTACAAGCAAAATACGCAACGCATACCCGGCTTATGTAGCTACGATCTTTCAACTAATGGGGGCTGACAGCAACCAGGCCAAAGCAAAGGCAGCAGCTGTTATTTCCCTTGAAACCAAGCTTGCTAAAGCGTCCCGCAAGTTGGAAGACCTGCGCGACCCATACAAGAATTATAACAAAATGGCCATCACAGGCATGAATAAAATATCTCCAACTATTGATTGGCCTGTGTATCTGAAAGCAATGGGGGTAAAGAACGTGGATAGTGTAATTGTGGGTCAACCGGAGTTTTATACAGAACTGGACAAAGTGATTGCTACAGAGAATATACAAACGCTGAAAGACTACATGTCATTTCACCTGGTACGCACATTTGCTCCTTACTTAAGCACGCCTTTTTCTGATGCCAATTTCAATTTTTACAGCAAACTGATACGTGGCGCCAAACAGCAACGCCCACGATGGAAACGTGTGCTGGATGCAGAAGAAGGCGCTATGGGAGAGGCTTTAGGCCAGTTGTTTGTAAGAGAATATTTCAGCGAAACAGCTAAAAAACGCTACGAGGACATGGTTGAAAATGTGCGCACTGCATATAAAGCCCGCATAGAAAAGCTGGACTGGATGAGTGATAGCACCAAACAAAAAGCATTACATAAACTGGCAAGCATCCGGAAAAAAGTAGGCTATCCTGATAAATGGAAAGATTTCTCTGCTCTTAAAATAGACCGTAGCGCCTATGCAACCAATATGATGCATTCCCACGAATGGTGGAATAATTATGGCATGAACAAACTGGGCAAGCCTGTGGACAGGAACGAATGGGATATGACACCGCAAACTTACAATGCCTATTATAATCCATCCAACAACGAAATCGTATTGCCGGCCGGCCAGCTAACAGTGCCGGGCTTCCGCGATGAAGAACTGGACGATGCCCTTGTTTATGGTTATACCGCCGCCTCTACAATTGGTCATGAAATAACACATGGCTTTGATGATGAAGGCCGCCAGTTTGATGAGAATGGCAACCTGCGCAACTGGTGGAGCAAAGAGGACGAAGCCCAGTTCAACAAACGTGCTGATGTATTGGTACAACAATTCAACCATATGATCGTGGTAGACACTTTGCATATTAATGGCAAAGCCTCACTTGGTGAAAACCTGGCTGACCTCGGCGGTATCCTCATTGGCCTGGATGCCTTCAAGCAAACAGAGACCTACAAAAAGGGAGAAAAGATAAACGGACAAACACCCTTACAACGTTTCTTCCTGGGCTATGCGCTGGGCTGGCTATACCAGATCAGGAGCGAGCAGCTTGCCAGCCAATTGCTGACAGATGTGCATGCCCCTGCCAAATACCGTGTGAATGGCCCCTTCCCGAATGTGCCTGAATTTTACGAAGCTTTTGGAGTAAAACCTGGCAATAAAATGTACCTCGCCGATAGTCTAAGAGTACGACTTTGGTTGGTATTGTAAACTATAATATCGGGTTTAGGTGGCCCATCCAGGTCGTAATGTTCGGAAAGTGGTGTTTGTTTTTTAAGATGTGATCCAATATCAGCAG
>CAIYVS010000384.1 GCA_903929655.1 uncultured Bacteroidota bacterium
ACAGCAGGCATCAAATTTGATTTTTCTCCTGCCTATGTAAAAGAACTTGGAACTTTTGTGAAGGAAAGATTGGTTGAGATGGGAGTTAACTAAAATAGGTACCCCGCCTTCTCCAAACTCTCTGGTTTGCCCACATCAATAAATATATTGCCGCTATGGTCATAGCCTTTCAGGATATGTGCTTTGGCAAGATGCAAGTACCAGTCTATTATTGAGAATTTGCCTTCGAAAGGGCAATCATTAAAGACAGATGTGCTTAATACCTGTATGCCGCTGAAAGCAAAGGGCTGCATCCAAGATACTTCGCGGCTTATTTTTTGTTCGTTTGTTTTGTTGTTAGCCCACCCACACAAGTCCATATGCTCGTCAAATAAAAACTGGCGGGATGATTCCCTTTTCATCACTGCAAGCATGCCCATAGCATCCCCTGCCTCCTGTGCTTCCATCATTTTTTCAAGATCCAGGTTAGTAAGCACATCTACATTCATCAGCAAAAAATTCTGCTCATGCTCAAAGAACCATGCAGCTTTTTTTAGCCCCCCTCCTGTATCCAATAACATATCCTTTTCATCAGATATGGCTATACGGCTCCCAAAATCAGCATTCTCAAATAATATGTTCTCTATCTGTTCAGCAAAATGGTGCACATTCACCACCACATCATATATGCCAAATCTTTGTAAATAGCGCAGGTTATGCTCTAAAAGTGTAATACCGTTTACCTCCGCCAGGGCCTTGGGATGATGATCTGTAAAGGGTTTAAGGCGGGTGCCAAGACCAGCAGCAAATATCATCGCTTTCATACTGCCAAATTAGATATATTTGCGCAAATTTTTACGCTATATGTCATTATTGGTAGTAGGCACAATGGCCTTCGATGCACTGGAAACCCCTTTCGGAAAGGTTGACAGAATTATTGGCGGCTCAGCTATGTATATTGCATGGTCAGCCTCTAATTTCACCAAACCCATAAAACAAGTTTCTATAATAGGCGGCGATTTCCCCGAGGAAGAAATGACTGTGCTTGAAAAACGCGGCGTGCAGTTTGAAGGTGTGGAAGTAGTGCCTGATGGCAAAAGCTTTTTCTGGAGCGGTCGCTACCATACCGACCTCAATACGCGGGATACCCTTGTTACCGACCTTAATGTATTAGCTCAGTTCAACCCCCAATTGCCTGACAGCTACCAGGATTGTGAATTCCTGATGCTGGGCAACCTGGCCCCTGCTGTGCAGATAAGCGTGATTAACCAACTCAAGACGCGCCCCAAGCTGATAGTTATGGACACTATGAACTATTGGATGGCAAGCGCCCTGGACGACCTGAAAAAAGTGCTTACCATGGTGGATGTGCTTATGGTGAACGACAGTGAAGCTCGTGAACTGAGTGGCGAATACTCTTTAGTAAAAGCAGCCCTTAAAATACAACAGATGGGGCCTAAATATCTCATCATCAAGAAGGGTGAGCATGGCGCACTCTTATTTCACAGCAAGCAGGTGTTCTTTGCCCCTGCCCTTCCCCTCGAAGAAGTGTTCGACCCAACTGGTGCAGGGGACACATTTGCGGGTGGCTTTATAGGTCATATAGCACGCACTCGCGATATTTCCTTCAATAACATGAAAACAGCCATTATCGTAGGTTCTGCCCTGGCTTCTTTTTGTGTAGAAAAGTTTGGGCCATCGCGACTTAAAGAAATTACTGCGAAAGACATAGAAGAACGTATAGAAGAATTTGTTGACCTTGTGGATTTTGATATCAGCCTGGTTTAAAAAATATTCCGACATATTTAAAACACAGGTAAACTACTTTGCCTGTGTTTTTGCATTTATACAGCATCACCCCCCAGGTCGGTAATGAAGGATTAGCAGTTCTGCCAGAGCAAGGGCCTTAAGGCTGGTGATTTGTTTTTCTTTTTATCGGTGCATTTTTATATTAAAAATATTTTCTCTTATTTGAGATGCGATTTTTTTTGGAGAATTCTCATTGCACTAAATGGCACTGTTTAGCACTATTTTGGCACCAAAATGGCACTCTTTTGGCACTATATTTTAGATACAAAGCAATGAAAATCAATAAATTGCGATTAAAATGGCACTATTTCAGGAAAAAAACCGGCATAAAAGAGAATTCACTGAAATTTCAAATCTAAAAATTTTAAACTCCAATATTGCCCCCATATTTAAGCTTTCAAATTTGGATGGTACAGATGTATGTCAAAGAACTAAAAAAATCAACATGTGAATGTCAAATTCAGTACAAATATACGAGGCAGAAGGGTATTTAAGAAAAAAAGATATGCACAATTTTGGGTAGTGTGGTGTGAGCTGGCGATTCGTGACCAGATCTGAATCAACTGATAATTTTGCAGTACCCGTTTTCATTAGACCTTAATGGCAATGCTGTCATTCCACAATGACACATTGATTGTGCTTGGAAGGTCGGACATGGATGACAAGTTGGAAGCGAATAAATAATGCCAAATTCAGGCAATCAATTATAATTAACAGCCCCCGGCAACATCTGTAAAAAGGCATTTGCTTTGGCAAAGTCCAACTTATCATAAAACATGCCTAAGCTGTTGAGGTTTTTATAGTAGGCATCTACATGCTCGTAATAGTATTTTTCTGATTTTATATACCAGGCCCGCTCTCCCAGTTTTGCCGCAAGGAACCATTTTTCTAAAAGCCTGCCTGCCCTGCCGTTGCCATCGTTAAAAGGATGAATACTTACAAAGACAAGATGTATGAAGGACGCATAATAAAATATTTCTTCATTGCTTAGTTTGGTTTCCAGCAGCATTTCTATATCCTGCCAGAGTTTTTCCATTTCTTCCTGCACTATACTAAACGCTGCGGCCTCAAATTGTATCCGGCCGGTATCGTGCTCCATCACCAGCATTTCGTTTTTACGGCAGGTACCTCTCCATTTTTCGGGCAACAAATGCTGCGAGAGTAGCGTATGGCTTTGAAGAAAATTCTTAAAGGTGAGTTCATTTTGTTGTGCAAAAACATAGGCCCTGTATAAGTCGTCCGGTTTCTCCACCAATTCAGGCAGGTATTCAATATCCTGCATCTTGTGTTTTAAATAGGAGTCGGGCTCCATTTGCTCACCTTCTATGCGTGATGAGGATATTACGGCCACAGAAGTATAAAACTTGAAACTCTCCGGGGACAGGTCTATGACGCGCAGGTTCTTTAAAGCTGCATTTATATTAATGCCAAGCGTTGCGGTATATTCATCAAAATATGTGTCGGTAAGTATATTCATGATCTATAATTCCCGAATATATAAAGAATACCCCGTTTGGCATATAAATTCACAGGAGACAAAAAAGTGAAATTTTATTTTGAGTATCTTATAAAAAAGCCTCGTATCCTGATGGATGGCTTAGTCTCAGCTTATTTCTGTAATCATTAGCTATGCGGATGGATTGCATGCTTTCTGTGTCGGTGGGGAATGTGGCACTATGCATTATGAGGTTGATGCCTTTGCGCAAATAAGCTACAAATTCCGGATAGGAGAGTATTTTCCTGTACTGGTCTTTATAAACGTTTCGTGCAATATCTATTTCCATAACTAATGTAAGGCAATAATCGTGCCTGATTGAATTGAAATAATTACCATACAAAACAAGGCACTACAACTATTATCACAGCATTGCTTAGGAACGATAACAAAATAATCATTGTAAGGGGGGACAAGCAGTATGAAACCTTTAGGATATTAGTTGCCTGTTTCAGGCTTTTGCTTCATTCCATTTCCTGCGGCCCTCGCCTGCCAAGACATGGCGCTCACTGTGGTAGGATGAACGAACAAGGGGTCCGCTCTCTACGTAGTCGAAGCCCATTTCGTAGCCGCGCTCACGGAAGAATGCAAATTCGTCAGGGTGTACAAAACGGATAACGGGCAGATGTTTTGGAGTGGGTTGGAGATACTGACCGAGGGTGAGGACCTCGCAACCATTATCAATCAGGGCTTGCATGCTTTCCAATACTTCTTCCTTTTCTTCGCCCAGGCCCAGCATGATGCCGCTTTTAGTGCGCATGCCGCCATCCTTTAGCCTGCGTATCACTTCCAGGCTGCGGTGGTATTTGGCCTGTATGCGCACACGGCGTGTCAGCCTTTCAACGGTTTCGAGATTATGAGAAACAACTTCAGGAGCTACCTCTATTATGCGTTGCAGGTTTTCCCAATTGCCTGCAAAATCTGGTATCAGGGTCTCAAGGGTGGTTTCAGGATTGAGTGCCCGTACTGCTTTTATGGTATTTGCCCAGATGATGGAGCCACCATCTTTCAGTTCATCCCGGTCTACAGATGTGATCACGGCATGCTTTACCTTCATAAGGTGGATAGCTTCTGCCACACGCTGGGGTTCATCCCAATCCACAGCTTCAGGCCTGCCTGTTGCTACGGCGCAAAAGCCGCAGGAACGTGTGCAGATGTTGCCAAGTATCATAAAGGTGGCTGTGCCTTCGCCCCAGCACTCGCCCATATTAGGACAATTGCCGCTTTCGCAAATGGTATGGAGCTTATGGTTATCAACCAGGCCACGCACATGGCGGTAGCCTTCGCCAATAGGCAGCTTTACACGTAACCAACTGGGTTTCTTAAGCCTGGTATCATTCGTATCGACAGAACTGATGAGTGGCAATTCCTGCATGGGCGCAAGTTACAATTATCACCAACGTCTGCCAAATTGCAGGGCGGCGTAGAGATTAAAAAAATAGGGCACGCCTGTATTTTCGGCCATTATCTGTATGGGGCTGCTGTAGTATTCGACATTCATTCCCACTTCTGCGGCTAAAAGGGTGCGCCTGTTGCCCGAAAAGTCGAAATGCAGGCCTGTTTTAAGATGGGCGCCGGGGACTATCTTGGTTTCGCTGAGGCCTTGCGAGAAACCTGCGCTGCCATCTATATTGGTAGGATCCAGGAAGGCATCTTTGGTCTGGTCTGTATATTTGATGGCCTGCGCCACTCCATTATAGGTTGTATTGATATAATAGGGTTTTAAAAGGCCCAGGGAAAGGCCACCTGTTATAACCCAATGTATGGACACAGAACCCGGATCGGGCTTGCCGGCTATCATTTTAGAGGTACCGAGGCCTAATTTCAGGGTATAAAAATTATTGATCTTGCCGTAAATATAAGAATTGGTACTGCTACCACCTGTTGCACTTTGGTTTGTGCTGGTACTTTTCATTTCGCGGGGGTCTTTCTTCTCATCAAAATCCAGTTGCCAAAGTTTAAACCGGTAAAACAGGTCGGCAGTTTTTATATTTTCGTATATCACGGTTCCCCGGTCTATAAATATACCCCATCCGTCTGTATTTAGTCTTAAACCCAGGCTCAGCTCGCGATGTATGGGCTTGGGGCCTTTGGGTTTGGGCCTGTATACCGGTTTAGGAGCAGTGCTGATGAGCGGCTTTACTGTACCATCTTTATGGGTACTGTCATTGATGCTTTGGGCATACACACCCAAAGCAATATTGCTCATTAAAAAAGACAATAATCCTATTTTCCCTGCCAGGTTCATCTTAAAAATCTATTGCAATTTATTTGCCAAAGTGCATGCAAAAAAATATCAATTCGTTTGCAGGCATACTAAAATTACAATTTATTTCATTAAATAAATTAGAGTCGTCGTAATTTTAAATGAAAATTAAGAGACATGACAGCCAAAATAATATACGAAGGCGACCTGAGGACAGTTGATACCCATTTACAATCAGGCACCATGATAGAGACTGACGCCCCTACCGATAACCAGGGGAAAGGGGAACGCTTTTCCCCAACAGATCTTTTAGCCACATCATTGGGCACTTGTATTGTTACTACTATGGCCATACTGGGAAGTAAGCACAATATTAATATTGATGGTACCGAAGCTGAAATTGAGAAAATAATGGCATCGAACCCAAGAAGGGTTGCGGAAATAAAAGTGCATCTTCATTTCCCTAAAAACAAAAATTATACGGATAAGGAAAAAACTATGCTGGAGCATATTGCCAATACCTGCCCGGTATCATTAAGCCTGCATCCTGATTGCAAACAAACCCTAAGCTTTAACTGGGGCTGAGCGTATAATATTCAAGCCGATGCTACATTCCAGGCAGCGTTTTGATGAACAGTAGTTATTGTATAGTTGTAATAAGGATTGTGACTGCGCAGCATTTATTGCTTTCCATCCGCTATCATCCCAGAATCTGATGATCTTGTTTTTCTCGGCAGGCACAGTGTCTAGTAGCTGCAGGGCTTTTTCCTGTTGGGAACTGAGGCCCTGCTTATAAGCATACAGAAATTGTATTGGCGCTATGGTATTGATAATGATGTTATGAACCGATACATCTCCCAGGTGTTTGGCAGATGGGGTTTTATTGGCTTCCTCATCAAATACGAAATGAGTATCCCAATACTCGCTGGCTGTTACATCCAGCAGAGGGGCTATCTCTTTAATGGTATGTATTTCTATGATCTGTGAAAATAAATGCAGGGACTTGTGAACCAGTGCAGCAAATTGCGCTATGCGTATGCTGGGAAAATTAGCGGGTCTCATGCGTAGAAATTTCCATTGATGCGCCTCCAGTGCCTGTAGTTTGTACTTTTGCTTCAGATACCTGTATTCTTCCTGTAGCTTTTGAGGATACGAATCTCTGAATGAGGCCTCCAGCATGCCAGCCTGCCCGAAGAGCAAAGCTTCTACCTGTAGCAAATCTTTATGCTTCGCGAGGACATTTAATGGCAATGAACGGGCCAGCATTAAAAATGCCTGTGCATTTACTTTGAAACCGAAATTTGCGGCCATTCTCCAATACAGCAGGTTGCGCCAGTCGTTGGCAGATGCAGCTAAAAGTTCTTTCCAGTCGCCCAGTTTTTCTTCCCACCGCTCTGCAAGCAAGCGGTTAAGCCAGCTTTCCTTTACAATGTCTTTTACGGTGTGTAATTGCCCGGCACATGGCAAAGCCCTGGTTGTTTGCAGCAAGCTGCTGTATTGGGCAATAACATATTGCGGAATATGTTTTGCTATTTCAAGAAGAGGTGTATGGACACCCGTACTCTGGGTATCGTTTTTATATACTACATGCAGTATCAAATTTTTGTAGGCGGGATCGTTTTGGTGTCCGTGTTTCAGCCAATCGCTGCTGTTGATA
>CAIYVS010000385.1 GCA_903929655.1 uncultured Bacteroidota bacterium
CTGCACCGCCACCACCACCGGCTCCCATTTTCCGAAAAATAAGGAACCACATGGCTACCAATATGATCAAGGGCAATAACAAGGAGTTGAGCAGGGAATGTAAAAGATCACCCTCTGTTTTATATACAACCCTCACATGCTGAGCCAGCGGAATATTCTGTTGAGCCTCCTGCAGGTTTTTCTCAAATTGCTCCACAGTACCTATTCTGAATTTAAATGCGGGTGTTCCGGCTTTATTATCGTTATTGATATTAAAAGCAGGAGTTTTTGCAACTGCCTGCGTATCGCCGGCCCCCGGTTTCAGATATACCCTTACCTCATCATTATTCACAACTTCCAGGTAATCTACTTTGCCCTGCTCCAGGTAATTGGTCCTGAAATCCTGGAAACTATATTCCTTGGTAGATGTGCCAAAACTGCCGCCCCATATTTGCACTCCGAATATAGCGAGCAGTATAAGGCCGTATATCCAATAAATATTGAATTTGGGCCCTTTCTTTTGATTAGGGTTTTCGTTACCCGGCCTCATTGGAGGCCTTTGTTTATTATCGTCCATTGGTTTTTATAATATTATGTAGTCTTTATTACAGAAATTTATTTTGTATGTTCCATTTGTTCGGCATCTGCCCATAAACTCTCCAGGTTATAAAATTTCCGGTGTTCACGATCAAAGATGTGAACGACAATATTTACATAATCTGCAAGAGCCCAGTGGTGTCCGTTTTCTATATGGTAAGGCCTTTCATCGCATTCCAGGCGCACTTTTTCTTCTATGTTATCAATTATAGCATTTATTTGTATATGCGAACCTGCTTCACATAAAATAAAGAAATCAGAAACCGCTTCATCAATTTTTCGCAGATCAAGCGATAGGATGTTTTCTCCCTTTTTTTCTATTATTGCATTTAGGATGGTTTTAAATAGCTTGCTATTTCTGGTCAGGCGGCTTACTGATTTTTTGCGTCCTTGTAGTGCAGTGATTATTTTCTCCAAATTAAGGCCAGTATATTTTATGGTTTGGTAATATCTTTACAATCAATCAAAATTATGAAATCTTTTGTCACTAAACTTTAAGACTTTATTAGAAGCCCCTATAATAGAAATTGATACAATAGATAGCACCAATAACTATGCCATGCATTTGATTGATGCCGATACGGCACAGCCTGGGCTGACAATTGTTGCCAACAGCCAAAGCCTGGGCAAAGGGCAAAGAGGTAAAAACTGGATAGATACACCCGGGCAAAGCCTTTTAATGAGTATAATATGCTGCCCCCTGAGGCCTTTGACTGAGCAATTTGTGTTTAATGCCAGTGTGGCAAGCGCCATAGCAGATGTATTGACAGATCTGTATGCAAACTGGGATGTACATATTAAATGGCCTAATGATATTATAATTAATGACAAAAAGGCAGGAGGGGTGCTGATAGAAAATATTTTAAGGGGTACTCAATGGTCTTACAGCATTGTAGGCTTGGGACTTAATATAAAGCAGGAAGATTTTCCCAGGGAGCTGCCTTTTGCTACCTCTCTAAAAATTTGCTCAGCCAAAGATTTTGATATCCCGGTATTAAGAGACATGCTGCGTGAGAAGATTTTAGAATACAGCAGCCATTTGGGCC
>CAIYVS010000386.1 GCA_903929655.1 uncultured Bacteroidota bacterium
AATAAAATTGTCAACTACTCTCAACAGCGAAATCAACAGCACTATAGTAAAATCCATTTGTGGACGTGATTTTTACAACAATAAATTTAAGTGTATATTCAATGTCTAAATGGTATAAGAACTCAAATAGAAACAGTTGAACGTGTAAGAAATAGCTGAAAGCAAATTATAGAGTAAATATCTTTTACACCGCCGCCCTTACATCCAGCACCTTTACTTGTAGTTTTGTAACACCGTTGTACTCGTTCTCATCTATAGTATAGACCATGTCAAATGCACCATCGGCCACTATAGGGAATTTATCTGCAAGATTGAAGCCTATGCCATCTATGACAAAGCCGTTATGCTGATGAACGATGAACTTGATGTGCTGTTCTTTTACAATGCGGGAATTGCCCTGGTAATCGTAAACACGTTTGGTAAGAAAAACGGGACGCAGATTGTTGGGGCCTAAAGGTTCGAACTGTTTTATGATATTGTAAAATGGAGGTTTAATAGCAGATAAAGGCATTTCTGCATCTATTTCTATTTCGGGTATCAGCAGCTCAGGGGCTATTTGTTTTGTTACTACTTCTTCGAAACGGATAATAAAATCTTCCACGCGTTCTGGCAACATTGTCATGCCCGCTGCATAAAAGTGCCCGCCATAGCTTTCCAGCAGGTCGCGACACTCATGCAGGGCTTCATAAATATTGAAGCCTGAAACAGAGCGGGCAGAGCCGGTGGCTTTCCCGTTTGCCAGGGTTAAAATAATAGTAGGACGATAATAATGATCTATAAGGCGTGAGGCAACAATGCCCACCACGCCCTTATGCCAGTGCTCCCTATATAGAACTGTGGAACTACGTCCGCTTACTTTGTCTTCAGCTTGCAGAATGGCAAGCGCTTCTTCTGTGGTACTTTTATCCACTTCTTTGCGGTCGTCATTATCAGAATGCAGGGCGCCTGCCAGGGCATCAATTTTTGAAGGGTCCGTCTCGATGAAAAAATCCACTGCCTTTCGTGCATCATCCATGCGTCCTGCCGCATTCACTCGGGGACCTATAACAAAAACCAGGTCGGTTATAGAAAGTGGTTTGGTTATGCCTGCCAGGTCTTTAAGTGTTTGTATGGCAAGGCTTGGGTTTTCGTTGATCTTCTTTGTGCCAAAATGTGCCAGCACCCGGTTCTCGCCATCCATAGGTACAATATCGGCGGCTATGCTGGTAGCTACCAGGTCCAGGTATTGGTAAGTAATATCGGCTGCTAAATTCCAGTGTTTTGCAAGCGCACAAACCAATTTGAAACCTATACCACAGCCGCTTAATTCTTTGTAAGGATATTTGCAGCCCGGTTGTTTTGGGTTCAGGATAGCGTGGGCAACAGGTAGTTGTGCATCTGGCAGGTGGTGGTCGCATACAATAACGTCTATGCCAAATGATTGGGCATAAGCGATCAGCCCGGATGATTTGATACCACAGTCAAGTGTTATCATGAGGGTATATCCGTTGTCACGGGCAAAGTCTATACCTGCTTTTGATACGCCATAACCTTCGCGGTAACGATGTGGTATATAAAAAGAAATTTCGCCTTTATAATGATCTTTCAGAAATGAGTAAACAACCGAAACGGCAGTAGTGCCATCCACATCATAATCGCCATATACTATGATGCGCTCATGCCATTCTATGGCATCAGTGATGCGTTTCACAGCTTTATGCATGTCTTTCATCAGGAAAGGATCATGCAAATATTCCAGGCTGGGACGAAAAAAGGTTTTGGCTGAATCGTAATCAGCAATGCCCCTTACTGCCAGCAGGCAGCATATAACAGGGCTTATCTTCAGGGAGTCGACAAGGTTGTTAATGGTTTGCTCGCTGGCGGTTTTTAAGGTCCAACGTTTTTCAGGCTTCATGTCCGAAGTCGAGTTTTTGTACTGATTGGTGATAATCTGTTATCCACTGGTCCAGCTTGCTGCAGAAATCATTATGAACAACATTGCTAAAAAAATCTCCTTCATTCATGATGCGTTGTAACAACTGGTCCTGCTCCTTGATACAGCTGAGGGCGGTGTTATAAGGAATGTGGCTAAAAGAAACCATTTCATATACCGATATAAATTGTTCGGGATAGCGTTTGCCCAGTTCTTTTTCTATTTTTTTACGTTCCAGAAAAACGGGATCGGCTACTTTATCGCGCATCTCTACAAAATTATTGATCGCCAATGCGGCAACGGCATACCCGTTGGGTTTTCTTTTCTCGTCATATACTTTAAGAATGGTAGTCCAATCCTCGCCGTATTTGTCCAGTAATGCAGACAGCACAGAACAATCTTCAAAACCTGCATTCATACCCTGGCCATAGAATGGAACAATGGCATGCGCTGCGTCGCCTATCAGAGATCG
>CAIYVS010000387.1 GCA_903929655.1 uncultured Bacteroidota bacterium
GGCAGTTTGCTGAAAGTAGACCGCTTGCTGAAATCAGCACAATAAAGCAATCAATCAATCAATAAAAGGTAAAGGGTCCTCATAGTTTAGGACCCTTTACCTTTTGTCTTTTCAAAATAATGTAATAAAATGAAAATTCTGGAGTGTTATACCATATGAACATCTAAACTTGACACAATATAATTGCCACTGGCCATCAGGTCGGGGGGTAATATCAATTAGTCTCCCTAACGTGTTGCGTTGTTTCGCCAAGAACAATAGTTATTGTATAGAAGACAATTAAATCAGGCATGTTACAATTGCCCTGGCCTTTACACCGCGTTGCCTTTTTCCGAAGACAAGAGCAACTACTCGCGATGGAATTCCCATATAACGTTGGCTTTGTGCATAGCGAAGGTGAACGCAAGAGAACGAGCGTAGCTCTGGGGGATGTTAAGGAAATATGCATGTAGAAATATAATGAGGGAGGCTTTAGCCAAAATGCTCATGCAGAATTTAAATGTCCATTTGGTATAATCAAAGACAATATTATAATGGCTTTAGACAAAATGATTTACCTTGAATTTAGATGTCCATTGGCATTACAACTCGCGCCATATCCACAAAAAAAAACAGCCTAAGCACCGCAATGCAGCTTTGGGCAAGCATTTCAGCTCAAAAACAATTTTTGAAAATTGTGAATATCTTCTATTCAAAACAGCCGCATTTTTGTAATTTTACGGCAAATTTCATCCCCATTCGGATATGCTTATTTCGCTCATGATCTAGTGACATAAAGAATCAAGGAGATTGATTTTTAAAGAAGTTCTTTTATATACTGGCTATATCTGTGATTTCCCTCTTTTCTACATCATATTTGTAAAAAATATTGTATTGCATTTTGGCTTTTGGCTCACGAATTTTACAAAATAGTGCCAAATTAATAAAAACAAATCAATTCAACTTGTTGAATGTCAGTAAGTTGATTCTATATTTACACTATTTGCATAGTGCCATTTAGTGCCAAAACAGTGCCATTTCTGTGCCACTTTTGTGCAATTTTTGTGCAATAATGTGCCATTTTCAGCACTACCAATAACAATACAAAAAGCGACGAAACTGATGCCATGTGAACAATTAAATGAGTCAACGCATAAATGGTCGCGGAGGCTTCAGGTCATGGAATCTGTAAAAGTAATATGAATGGCTTTTGCTAAAAAAGTCTTCTGCTAAATTTAGATGTTCAATCGGTATTAATATCAGATGTATATATGTACAGTTTGCAATTAATTAAAAAAAATAATATATTTATTGATTTTTCTCGATTTTAGAAAAAAATATTTTGAATTATTTAAAAAAAGGTTAACTTGGGTCTATCAAAAAAATAATTCTATGAGGTATAAATCTACCCATTTACTTAAACTGTGTTTTAATACGGCTATTTTCAGCTTATTATTGGTATCACAAGCGAAAGCCCAGTATTGTAGTCCCACTTCTTATTACGGTGATTATTATGGCGAATTGCATGATAATTCATTTGTAACAACAGGGGCATCAACTAATATTAACTGGACACCCGGAGCAACTTATCCAAATACATTTCCGGGTATGGTAAGTTATACTTCGTCCTCGTATGTTTATTATCCAACAGCGAGCGAAGGATATTACTACGCGGTTAATAATCCTTGTATAGCATTACCGGGTACTACGGTAAATTTTACAATTGTTACAAGCACCTATAGCAGCAGCTGGCCTGCATATCACAACGTATGGGTGGACTTAAATCATAACGGTAATTTTACAGATCCGGGTGAAAATGTTTATGTACCTTCAACTTATACAACATCACAGTCCACAATAACGGGTTCATTTACGATCCCGGCTTCAGCAAGTGCCGGTACATCACGTATCCGTATATCTTCTGTTTATTATGGCTATGGCTCAGTTTCAACACCATGTTGGAATTATCCTGGTTATACTGACTATTATGCATGTTTTATTGATTTTCCATTGATCATTCAAAGCCCATGTAGCACTACACCTGCTGCTTGTAGCATCTTAAATGCTGCGGCAGGCACACAATGTAGTGGTTTCGCAACTACGCTGCTTGGCAATGATCCCAGTACAGCCCTAACAGGTATTGCCTACCAATGGCAAAGCGCCCCTTCTGCTACCGGTCCATGGACTAACATACCTGGTGCTACTTCACTTAATTACACAACTCCGGTATTACTTAATAATATTTATTATCGCTTGGAAGACTCATGCACTAATGTAAGTGCTGCAGCAGCGCCAAGTACTGTTTATCCTATCGGCATAACGGGATATTCCATACCCTATATTCAGAATTTTGATTTCGCATCCAACCTTGGTCTGGTTAATTTAGCGATACCGGCTTGTATGCAGCGCAATAGCCAAACTGCCGGTTCGGTAAACCTTATGTCTGAAAGTTTTGACGGTACTACATTTCCGCCAACGGGATGGAATAATAGTACTTATTCCGGCACCAACGCGTTCGGTTGTTCTGCTTTATTGCCTTGGGTAAGAAATACTTCTTTTTCAAGCAATGGTATGTATTACCAGTATTGTACCAACACATCAAGTCTCCCGAGTGCTGTCACAACACATTCCGGGGCAGGTATGGCAGGCTACGATAATTGGTGGGATTATAGCGGTTCTACAGCCAATCTGGTCACACCGGCACAGAATTTTGGCGCTACCGGTGGTACTCAGTTTAAAGTGAATTTTTATTCACTTTGTGGTACAAGCGATTATGTAAACGTATATTACAATACTTCCCCCAACCTTACAGGAGCAACCCTGATAGCTGGAAATGTTACCGGTGGTTCTTCTTGGGGATATAATTCATTTTCTTTGCCTGCAAGTGTAAATACACTTACCAGCGTATATATTATACTTCAGTCATACTCTCTTTATGGTTATGACTATTTTGTAGATGACTTCTCAATTAGTTATACTGCTCCCGGTACACGCTGGGGCCAGTTAGGTATGAACCAATATAAAGCTGCCGATGGCACGGTATTGCCCTTCTGTGTTTATGCCTCAGATACATCCGGCAATTCTGTAGGAAAGCAAGATTATATTACTACCCCCGCTCTTCCTCTTACCCAGGGCATTACTTATCGTGTTAAGTTCGGTTATGCCAGGGGTACTTCGAACTGGCAAACTAATACAGGTACCGCGCCTAATAATGAGAACCTGTACCTGATGGTTGGCCAAAGCAATCCTGGCCCCACAGCTACAACAGTTCCTCCTGCCGCATTCCCCGGAACGCAGATATGGAGCACTGTTATTAATACCAATCCGCCTACATCCACCACTGCTAATTATATTACTTATACAGCACCGTCCACTGCAGGATATTTCTTCAGCTGGATAGATAATACACCACATACCGGCTTAGTTACAACAGCCAATGGCACGGTAGCCCTTGACAGTATCCGTATAGACAGTGTTGGTTGCACACTTGCTGCCATAACCGGTCAACCTGCGGCATCTACTACGGTATGTGCCGGTATACCTGTATCATTTTCTGTTACCGCCAGTGGTTATGGTTTAACATACCAGTGGTATAAAAATGGTACACTGATACCCGGCGCCACCGCCAGTTCCTACACTATAGCAAGTCCCCTTACCACCGATGCAGGCAATTATACCTGCAGTGTAACAGGAGCCTGCGGAGGAACTAATAGCGTATTATCCAGCATAGCAGTACTTAATGTTAATCCATCCCCTGCTGCCAGTATAACAGCTGGAGGCTCAACAACCATCTGCCCGAGCACAACCGTAAATTTAACAGCTAATCCAAGTACAGGTCCATATACCTACCAGTGGAATAACAGTACAGGCCCGATACCCGGCGCCACCTCTGCCACCTATGCAGCTGGCCTTGCCAATTTTTATACGGTAACTATAACCGCCAATGCAGGCGGATGTTACCATACATCTTCTAATATACAGGTTATAGTAATACCGGCACCACCTGCAGTTGCCACCCCTGTAGGCTCATCCACCTTATGCCAGGGAAATTGTGTAACGATCAATGCCAATACCGGTACCGGTCTTACATATCAATGGCAGAATAACGGA